>CAYQAD010000039.1:1978-13103 GCA_964415125.1 uncultured Phycisphaeraceae bacterium
GGCGAGATGCCGTTGATGAGGTGCTCGGTGTCGTGGAAGGTGACGAGCCCGCGCGCCTCGCGGAGGGTCGCGATGTAGCTGACGAAGATGCCGGCGAGCACGCCGAGGTAGACCGCGACGCCGCCGAGATAGGCGACGGGCAGGCGGTGCATCTTGCGGGCCTCGTTGGGGCGATCGACCACGCCGTGGCGGTGGGCCATGCGGCGCATGAGGGGCGTGGTGAGGAGCGTGATGAGGAACGCGACGACGAGCACGGCCATGTAGCCGTGGAAGATCGTGAGGCGCGAGGCGACGGGCTCGGCGGTGACGCCGACCATGCTCGCGAGTTCTTGCTGCTTGTCGGCGAGGAGGGCGATGTCGTCGCCGAGCTGGGCGAGACGATCGCGCAGCAGCGCGTCGCCATCGAGTGTGCCCAGTGCGGCCCCGTTGAGTCCCAAGCTCACCGCTGCTCTCCCGTTGGCGTGGTCGATTCGGCTGGCGACGACACGGCGGATCCACCCCGGATCTCTTCGGCCAGATCGAGAATCGTCTGGTCGAGCGGCGTGCGCGCCTCGAAGCCTATCGCCTCGCGGACGCGGGTGAGGCCCGGGCGGCGGTGCTTGAGGTCCTCGAAGCCCGCGGGGTACGCGTGGTCGTAGGGCACGTGGCGGATGGAGCTGGTCGAGGCGGTCAGCCGAACGACATCGCGGGCGAGATCGCCGATGCGGATGGGGCGGTCGGAGCCGAGGTTGAAGACGCGTCCGTGGCAGGCGGGGTCGTCGAGCAGCCTGGGCAGGGCCGAGGCCGAGTCGCGGACGTCGCAGAAGCAGCGGGATTGGCTGCCGTCGCCGTAGACCTCAAGGTCGTCGCCGGCGAGGGCGGCGGTGACGAAGCGGGGCAGGACCATGCCGTATCGCCCGATCTGCCGCGGGCCGACGGTGTTGAAGAACCGCACGACGACCACGGGCACGGTGCCGGCGGCGTGGTGTGCAAGGGCGAGGTGCTCGTCGAGCGCCTTGGAGAGTGCGTAGGACCAGCGCGTGATGGTGGTGGGGCCGTAGACCGCGTCGTCGTCCTCGGAGAAGACCTCGTGGTCGGGCTTGCCGTAGACCTCGCTGGAGGAGGCGATGAGGGTGGGGCAGGGTGCGCCGCCGGGCCCTCGCTTGGCGGCGAAGCGCAGGAGGGCGGCGGTGAGATCGACGTTGGTCTCGATGGACTCGATGGGCTTCTCGAGCACGAGCTTGACGCCGACGGCCGCCGCGAGGTGGTAGATGCCGTCGAAGTGCTCGCCCTCGAGCGTGGGCATCGCCTCGGCGAGGCCTTGCCTGATGAAGCGAACGCGATCGATGACCTTGGCGAGGTTGCTCTCGCGGCCGGTGGAGAGATCGTCGACGATCGTGACGTCGTCGCCGCGTGCGACGAGGCGTTCTACGAGGTGCGAGCCAATGAACCCGGCGCCACCCGTGACCAGGAGCCGACGTGGCGCGTGCGGTTCGGTGGTGTGCGGGCGTTGATCATTCACGGGTGCGATCGTTCGGCGCGGTTGTCAGGAGGTCGTTTCGGGGATCAGCTCGTCGGCCTCGCGCGAGGGGGTCATGCGGCCGTTGGATGCGCCACCGTGCGAGTCGCCGCCCTTGCCCTTGCGCTTCTTGGGGCGCGGGGCGTTGTCGGTGACGGCGTCGGCATGGTAGCGGTGCGTGAGCTTGATGTTGCGACGCATGTACCCGCCGGCGGCGGCGCGGACGTCGTTGACCACCACGCCCAAGAACTCGCCGCGGGACTCGCTGATCTCGTTCTTGAGGCGTGCGACCATGCCGCGCTGCTCGTTCATGGCGCGGGCCACGAGCAGGGAGGCGTCGGCGCGGTTGGCCATCATGGCGCCGTCGCCGGCGACGAGGGCGGGCGGGGCGTCGACGATGATGAGGTCGTAGTGCTTCTTGGCCTCGGCGAGCAGGTCGGCCATGCCGCGGGTGCCGAGCAGCTCGAAGACGCGGGCGCCCTTGGTGCCGGCGGTGAGGACGTCCAGGTGCTCCTCGACATCGGCGCGGATGGCGCTGTCGAGCGTGGCGTTGCCCTTGAGCACGTCGCCGAGGCCCTCGGTGTCGCCGAGCTTGAAGATCTCGGCGAGGCGAGGCCTGCGGAAGTTGGCGTCGATGAGCAGGGTGCGCGAGTGGCTCGCGGCGGACGCCAGGCCGAGGTTGGTCACGATCGAGGTCGCGCCCGAGCCCGGCGAGCAGGGAATGACGACGAGGGTGGCGTTCTCGGTGGAGGCGAGGCGCTTGGAGATCTGGCCTCGGAGTTGGCGGAAGTGCTCGGCGATGACGCCGCGTGGGCTGTCGCGGAATGAGGTTTCGAGCATCGCGGACTTGGTGGGGTCTTCGCTTGCCGAGGGGATGACGCCGACGATGCGTGTGCGCGGGATCATGGCGACGTCGGCGGGCGTCTTGACGCGCTGGTCGAGCAGCTCGCGGAGGACGATGAGGCCCGAGACCAGGCCGACCACGACGAAGACGGTCGCGGGTCCAACGACCTTGAGCTGCGGGCTCGCGAGCTGGTCGGGCACGCGCTCACTGAAGCGCTCGACCACACGGTTGGCCGCGTCGCGCTCGGCGAGGGCCTCGAGGTTGGCGAGCTTCTCTTCCTGGTTGGCGCGCGCTTGCTCGAGGTCGATGATGCGGCGCGAGAGGTCGTCGACGGTGGTGCGGACGGCCGTGATCTCGAGACGCGACTGGCGGGCCTCGTCGCGCTCGGCCTCGAGATCGAGGCGCTGGGCGTTGAGCTGGGCGAGGGTGCGGTCGGCGCCCTCGATGCGGGCCTCGAACTGCTGGCGGAGCACGACCTGGCGGATCTCCTCCATGCGTGCCTCCGCGGCGCGGATGGCGGACTGGACGTTGATCACGTCGCGGTGCGCGTCCATGAACCCCGACTCGCGGAGCGTCTTGAGGGAGGTTCGAAGATCATCGAGCTGGCCCCGGGCGCGTGCGACGCGCGGGTCCATCTCCGCGCCGGCAATCAACTCGTCGTCGTAGACGACGCCCGTGGGGCTCTCGAGCTGCTCGTTGAGGCGCTCGGCCTCGACCTGGGTCGCCTCGATCGCGAGGCTGATCTGCACGAGTTCGTCGGTGATCCGGCCGAGCGTCTGCGAGACGTCCGCGGTGCGGTCGTCGAGCGTCTCGATGTTGTTTTCCTGCATGAGCCGATCGCGCTGGGCGCGGAGGGCCTCGATACGGGTCTCGGCGTCGGCGACGCTGCGGCGGATGATGTCACGCTGCTGGTTGGCGATGCGGTTGGACTGGCGCGAGAGCTCGTTGAGGTAGGCCTCCTTGACCATGCGCGTGAGCTCGGCGGCCTCGTTGGGCCGGCTCGCGGTGCACGCGAGCTCGATGAAGTACGTCTCGGGGATCGCGCGGGCGGAGACGTGGTCCTTGAGGTCGTTGCGGATCGCCTCGGCATCGGGGACGCCGTTGACCATGAACTTGCTCGCGTACTGCGGGGCGTCGACGCTGAGGCGCGGGTTCCGCGCGACCACGTCGAGGATCTCGTCGGACTTCATGAGGTTGACCTGGGTGCCCACGAAGCGATCGAGCTCCTCGTCGTCGAGGCGCTGCGTGCCGTCGACGGTGCCGATGTCGGCCTGCGGGACCTTCGCCTCGAAGAGTACGAAGGAGCGGTAGCTCGGCGCGAACTTCGCCATCGCGAAGAAGAGGGCCACGCCGAGCACAACGCTGACGATGCCCGCGGCGATGAGCACCAGCAGGTACTTCTTGATGAGCTTGACCGGGTCGAGCGTGACCGAGGGCGCGCCGCCGCCGCCGGGTGCGGCTTGACCGGGGCGAGCCGACATGGGCACGGGCGGGCGGTTTGTCGGGGGCGTGCTCATTGCGAGTCGTCCTCAGGGCGTGCCGAGCGTGCGGCACATTGCGTTCGAAGTCCTGCGCTCTGGGCGCCCAGCCTGGGAGGTCCGGCCTCGCGCGAGGCCCGGTCTGGAAACCCAGCGTTTCTCGGACCAGGCGCGACCAGCGCCCGGCACACCATCGTCGGCACGCGGGATCAGCCGCGTGAATCGATCTCGCGCTTGAGCGCGTCTAACTCGTCCGAAAATCCGGCGGGAAGGTCCGGGGTGCCAGAAGACGCTTCGGTCGCCTGTCCCGCGAGGTTCCGTGCGGCCTCGACATTGCCCAGCGCGAGCTTCGCCTGGGCGCTGTGGAGCAGAATCTCCAGCCGCGTCGAGCCCTGCCGGGCCAGCGGGAGCGCCCGCGTGAGCACCGCGTCGGCCTCCTCGGCGCGGTCGAGCGCTAGGAGCGTGATGCCGAGCGTGTCGAGCACGTTGGGACGCTCCGGCGCGAGCTCGACCGCTCGCTCGGCGAGGGGCAGGGCGTCGGCGGGGCGATCGAGGTGCTTTGTGAGCGTGAAGGCGATGTTGTTGGCAAACTCCGCGTCGTTGGGATAGAGGTCGATCGCGGCCTGCCAGGCGTCGACGGCCTCGGCGTATCGGCCCGTGCTGTAGTAGCTGCCGCCGAGTGTGCGGTAGGCCGAGTTCTGCTGCGGCGAGACGTCGAGCGACGCGACCGCGTTGGTCAGCAGGCGCTCGCCCTCGGAGCGGGTCTTGTCGTCGTCGATGAGCACTCGGCCCCGGAGGACCGTGAGCCACGAGGCGGTGTTGGGCACGTTGACGGCGCGACGCTCGAAGTCGTCGAGGTAGTCGGCGACGGCGTCGGTCGAGCCGTACATCCGCTCGAGCGACTCCAGCCAGAACGTGAAGGCGTTGGGCTGGGTCACGATCATGTCGAAGGTCGCGTCGGCGTCGCGGCGCGCCTGGTCCTCGCGGCGCTGGATCTGGTAGGCCAGCGCGCGGGCCATGCGGATGGTCGGCTCGGTCTCGATCGCGTCGCCCATCTCCTGGATCGCCGCCTGCGCGGTGCGCGCGTCGGGGGGCGACTGGCTCAGCAGCGACTCGACGTAGCGCCGGCCGATCGGCACGATCTTCGCCTGACGCCAGGCGCGCTCGTAGATGCGGGCGGCGCGGTCCCAGTCCTCGCCGCGGGCGAAGATGTCGCCGCTGGTCACGATCAGGTCGAGGTCCGACGGGCGGACGTCGATCGACGCGGAGGCGATCTGCTCGCCCTCGCTGTTTCGGCCCCGCTTGACCAGCTCGGTGATGAGCCCGAAGCGGAGCTCCTCGAGGGAGGGGTTCGCGCTGACGGCGGCCTTGAGGTCCTCGATCGCCGCGTCGGCGTTGTCCATCTCGGCGTGCAGGGCTGCACGCAGACGGAGGGCTTGCCAGTTCCGCGGATCGATTCGGAGGGCCTCGTCGAGATCGGTCATCGCGTCGTCTTGCGTCGCGACGTCCACGCCGAGGATCTGCGCTCGCTTCATGTAGACGAGCGGCTCGGTGGGGTACTCGGCGGCGGCGCTGTTGAGCACCTCGAGCGAGGCGGCGTTGTCGCCGCGGGCGCGGAGGAGGTCCGCCTCGAGCAGCACGACGGTGAGCTGCTCGCGCCTGGCGGCGGGCAGGAGCTCGAGGGCCTCGGAGGCCTGGTCGTAGTCGCCCACGCGGATGAGGCACTCGACCATGCGCTGGCGGTAGAGGCCGTCGTCGTCGTCGGCGCCGGCCTCGATGACCGAGCGGTACGCGGCGATCGCGTCGGCGTAGCGCGTCAGGCCCATGAGCGTGTCGCCGAGGACCTTGTCGGCCTCGCGGCGCTCGGGGTCCTGGTACTCGCGGGCCTGCTCGAGCGCGGCCACGCCGCTGCTCTGCTCGCCCCGATTGACCAGGAATCGGCCCATCGCGATGTAGGGCGCGCTGGTCATCGTCGAGCGATCGCGCCCCACGATGTACTCGACGAACGTGTTGCGTGCCGCGGTCATGTCGCGGGCGTCGGCGTGCCAACGCGCGGCGAGCTGGGCGAGGCCCAGTGTGTCTTCCTCGGCGCGGAGCGCGTCGATCATGGCCTTGGCCTGCTCACGCTGCCCGAGGTCGAGCAGCACGGTGGCAAGGGCGATCTTATTGGTGCGGTTGTTCGGCTCGGCGACGGCGATCGCCTCGCGGCGTTCGCGTGCGAACTGCTTGTTGCCGACGACCGCCTCGAGGCCCAGCCAGCGCTGGCGGAAGTCGAGGTTGCCGCGGGCGAATCGCTCGCTGGCACGGGCGACCTCGAGCGCTTCCTGCTGGCGGTTGTCCACGCGGAGCGCGTCGATGTACTCGACGATCAAGCGCGTGTCGTTGGGCAGCATCTCGATGGCGGCCGCGTACTGCTCGATGCCCTCGGCGACCGAGCCGTCGGCGACGAGGAGGCGTGCGAGCAGCTGTCGCGCGGGCACGTTGACCGGATCGAAGTCGACCGCTTCCTGCAGGATCTCGATCGCGTCATCGCGGTCGCCGCGGACGGTGGCGAGTCGGCCTGCGAAGATTCGGCCTCCGACGTTGTCGGCGTCTGTGTCGCGGGCGACGTCGGCGAGCCGCTGGGCCTCGTCGAAGTCCTCCTCGGACAGGGCCCGATCGAACGTGAGGCCGAGGACGCGAGGGTCGGTCGGGGCGAGCTCTTCCAGGCGGTCGAGCGTTTGCATCGCCTCGTCGCGCATGTCGTTGGAGCTGTAGAGCCTCCAGATCGCGAGTCCCTTTTCGAGATCGGAGCGATCGGACTCGTTGACCATTGCGACGAGCTCGCCGACCGTGTCGTCGGAGCTGAGCGCGCGCCGGAGGGCGAGCATCGACTCGTTGTCGGGCGTCTGCGCGAGGCCGCGCTCGAGCACGGCGAGCGCCTGCTCGGAGCGATCGGTCTCGGCGTAGAGGCGGGCCAGGCTGCTGGCGATCGCTGGCGGGTATCCGAGCTCTTCGCCGGCCTGCTCGAGGCTGGCAATGGCGGCATCGACGTTGCCCGGCTCGGTCGCCGAGCCGCGCAGGAGCAGGTCGGCCGCGACGATCGCGGCGCGGATGGGGTCGTCGGGGGCCGCGTCGCCGGTCGCCTGGTTCAGCAGGGCGACCTGTTCGGCGAGCTCCTCGTTGTCCGGGGCGAGTCGGCTGACGAGCTCGAGGTGCCCGCGGGCCGCCTCGTACTCGAAGAGCGAGCGCTCGACGCGTGCGAGGTCGAGCAGCGCGTCGACGTTGGTGGGCTGGAGCTCGACGACACGCGTCAGCAGCGTCTTGGCGCGGCCCATCGAGCGCTCGGCCATCGCAACGCGGGCCGCGAGGAAGAGGGCCACGGGGTCGTTGTCGCCGGTGAGCGAGTTGTACTGGACCAGGATGCGCTGGGCCTTCTGGACGTCGCCCTCGGCCAGCGCGATGCGGGCGTCGGCGAGCAGCAGCAGGGGTGAGTCCTCGGGCACCTCTTGGGCGAGGGCGTTGCGGCGCTCGATGGACTCGGCGAGAGCTGCCGCCTTGTCGGCCTCGGGGGCGGCTGCCCACTGGCGGATGCTCAGCTCGGCGAGCTTCGCGGTGGACTGCAGGCGGTGCGAGAACTGCCGCATGCCCGCGGCGCTGAGCGGCTGGATGGGTGCATCGATGACGCTCTCGTAGAGGCGTTCGGCGTCGGCAAGGTCGGCCCGGCGGTCGGCCATGGTCGCGCGGATGTAGAGCATGTCGGTGTCGTTCGGGCGGCTCGCGAGCAGCGTGTCCACGAGCTCGATGGTCCGGCGGAAACGCGACGCGGGATCGACCTGCAGCTCGATCGCCTCGAGTCGGCCGACGTCGGTCAGGCCGAGGTTCTCGGTGCCCATCGCGCTGTAGAGCGCGAAGATGCCGTCGAGGCGGTCGGCGAGCGGCTCGACGCGATCGCGGAGATCGGTCGTGACGTCGGTGAAGGGGAACTCGGGGTCGAGGCCGTTGACGCGACGCGTGAGTTCGACGCGGAGGTCGATCAGCGCGCCGAGCGCGTTCTCGGGGTTCTCGGCGACGAAGGCATCGACGCGGTCGACGAGCTCGGCGAAGATCTGCCTTGCCTCGTCGGGCTTGGTGCCCCGGACGCGCTGGGCCTGGTTGCCGTACCACTGCACGAGGCCGAGCAGCGACTCGGCGTCGGCGGGGTCGGCGCGGAGGGCGGCCTCGAGGTCTTCCTTGGCTTGCTCGAGGGTCTCGCGCGGCACCGAGGCACCCTGGCCGATGATCGTTGCCTGCGCGATGCCGCGGTAGCGCTTGAGCGTCTCCCACTCGCCGGGGTCCTGGCGGTCGAAGACCGCGAGCGCGGCGGTGGTCTCGTCGGCGAGGAACTGGTAGTTCTCGCGTGAGTAGGGCGAGAGGATGATCTCCTGGAAGAGCGAGCCGAGGTACTCGTGCTGGGTGTCGAGGTTCGTGCGCTCGACGGTTGCGAGCTGCTTGATGATGCCGCGGTACTTCTGGCGGTAGACGTCGACGTACTCGACGCGGGAGGGGGGCGTGGTGTTCTCCAGGGCACGCTGCCAGGCGCGGAGCCACTCGGGCATTGTGCGCCCCTCGGGGTGGCCCACGGCCCGCTCGTACATGGAGGCGGCGTTCTCCCAGTCGCCGGCGGCCTCGAACTCCTGCCCCTGCAGCAGGTAGTCCTCGCCCGACTTGGTCAGCACCATGTAGGCGACGCCGGCGACGCCCATGAACAGGACGAGCAGGATGCTCGAGAGGATCGCGACAAACTTGTAGTTGACGTTGGTTGCCATGTGTTCGTGTCCGGGCGGTGTGCGTGTGTCTGCGTGCGGTTGAGAATGTGCGTCGGTCTTGCGGGGACCGGAAGACCGAAGAGGCGAAGAACGGGTGTCTTAGGCGTCGTTGTCGGCCTTGGCCGAGGCACTGGAAGGATTGTCGGGCGGATATCGGCCGGCGCGGACCTCGATCCAGTCGGGGACGGTCCGCATGATCTCGCCGTAGAGCTCGTCGAGCATGCTGCCCGCGAGCTCGGTGAGCTCGTCGGCGCTGGTCACGCTGGCGGAGGTGAACTGGACTTTGAGGTAGTAGGCGTAGTCCTGCTGGAGATCGAAGGAGCGTGCGCGGACCTCTTCGGCGCTGGCGGCGATGCCGCCGTTGGTGATGAAGAAGTACCCGACGAACATCTGCCCCCGGCCGGCCTGGTTGGTGAACTCGCTCACGCGGAGGCGCGTGTCCTCGGCGCCCTCGGGCAGTCGCATGCGTGTGCCGGGGCGGTCGGAGTAGCGGTTGGGCAGGCGGACGGTGTAGATCTCGCGCTCGGCGATCTCGGTGGCCTCAGAGTCGACGACCCAGCGGGACTGGTCGAGCGGGACGGGCAGCTCGCCGTGCATGTCGCCGATCATCAGGCCGCCGCCCACGAAGCAGCGCTCGGGGATATGCGGCACGGTGTCGATCTTGCCCGTGTAGTACGCCAGGTGCAGGTCGACGAGCACCGGGGGCTCGCCCTCGGGCGTGTCCTTCTTCGCGTACATGCGGTTGAGGTAGTTGTCGGTGCCGAGAACCTCGACGATCTCGGCGCTCTCGACGCGGTCGGTGCCGAAGCGCTCCCACGAGGCGGTCTCGACGGGCAGCGTGCCCGTGACCCGGCCGCCCTCGGGGTAGATCGGCAGCTTGCGCAGGTGCAGGTCGTACCGGGCGATCGCGGCGGACATGCCCACCGCGCCGGCCACCATCAGCAGGCCCGCGACGATCACCGCCGGGCGGGCGAGGGGGTTGCGCGATCGCGACGACGTGCTCATGACGCGGCCTCCTTGGACGGTGCGCCGGCCGGGCTCGCGCCCGACTGGTCGCCCACGGCTTGGTTCAGTGCCCAGATCACGCCCAGGAACAGGGCGAGCGAGGGGAACAGCAGCAGCGTGCCGATCAGCGTGTGGGCGTCGCCCGATGCCAGGTCCGGATCGCCCAGCGAGACCAGCCCGAGCACCGCGACACGCACGATGTTCATGAAGAGCGCCACCGGCGCGGCAAGCAGCACCAGCAAGATGCGCTGCCACCAGTGCCGGCATCCAAGCACCGCGACAGCGCCCGCGAGCGCGTAGAACGCGATAACCATGCGCATGCCCGAGCACGCCTCGGCGACGTTGAGCGGGATGGGCTCGCCGCCGCGAGGGAGCATCTCGAGCACGTTGCCGTCGACCGCGACGCTGAAGCCCGCGATCGCCCCGATGATCGAGAGCATCACGTGGGCGCCCTGCGAGGCGAGCAGCTGGAGCGGGAAGGTGACCTGCCGCATGATCAGCTCGCTCACGGTGATCGCGAAGGCGAGGAATGCGATGGCGAGGAAGACGCGGCGTGCGAAGCGTGGCCCGGTGACGAAGAGCACCAGGCCGTAGAGCGCGAGGATGATCGCCGCGCCCTGGATCATGTGGTTCTTGATGCCGACGACGGCGTAGAAGTACGCCATCATGCCCGTGAGCAGCACGACAAAGCCGGGCCAGAAGGTCTGCAGGCGGAGCTTGCTGAGCTCGGCACGTTGCGACCAGACGAGATAGCCGCTGATGAACGGGATGAGGTAGGCGTGGCCCCAGTCCTCCATGTGGGTGGAGCTGAGGAAGTGCTGGGTCATGAACCAGCGGTAGAAGAGCCAGCAAAAGATCGACCCGAGCAGCACGGTCGCGGCGAGCCCCGCGGGCGTGAACAGACCGGCGATGCGCGGCTGATCGCTGACGGCAAGGGTCGGCTTGGCGTGCCCGGCTGTGGTCAAGTCTTCGGCCCCTGTTCGGATCGGTCGTCCCTCGCGAGGACCCCCGCGAGAACCCCTCTGAAAAACCCTGCGAGAACGATCGCTCGGCCCGGGTCTACGACCGGGGCACCCTGAAGTTCGGTCCGATTGGCTCCTGCCGACAGTCCAAGCGGCCGGATCCTTCCGGTCGCCCGTGCTCTTGGGACGTTCGGACGCCCATCCGACACGGACGCCTGGCCCGAGCGGGACGGGATCGCAACCCCCGCGAGGTGGATTGTTGCCGCGCTTCGGCGGGGCGACAGCCCAAGCGATCGGGAATCGCACGAATCGGCGATGAACTGCCGGCCTCGATCACCCCAGACTGGTGGGGCCGGAGGGGTCGAGGCCCGGTCCCGGCGACCAATATCGCCGCACCAGCGACACGACACGCTCGGCGTCAGGTGCGCGTCCGGTCTTTGGTGTGAGACGCCGGGCTGTTGGCGCTAGTTGTTGTTGTTCCCGTCCTGCGGCGGCGGGCCGAAGACGTCGTTGCCGAAGTTGCGGTCGAGCAGGAAGCCGAAGCCGTAGGT
>CAYQAD010000040.1:0-1244 GCA_964415125.1 uncultured Phycisphaeraceae bacterium
GACAGGATCAGGCTCGTCGGGTTCGCAAGCCCCTTGCCCGCGATGTCCGGCGCGGTGCCATGCACCGCCTCGAAGATCGAGATGTGGTGCCCGATGTTCGCGCTGGGCGCAAAGCCCAGCCCGCCGACCAGCCCCGCCGCCAGGTCGCTGACGATGTCGCCCTGCAGGTTGGGCAGCACGACCATCCGGAACTCCTGAGGCCGGATCACCAGGTTCATGCACAACGCATCGATAATCACGTCAGCCGTCTCGATGTCCGGATACTCCCCGCCCATCGCATAAAAACGCTTCAGGAACAGGCCGTCGGACATCTTCATGATGTTCGCCTTGTGCCCGCAGTGCACCTTCGTGATCCCGAGCCGGCGCGCCGTCTCGAACGCCTCGCGGTGCACCTGGTCGCACCCCGGCGCCGAGATCAGCCGCTTGCACTCCACGACGTCGTTGGTGAGGCGGTGCTCGATGCCGCCGTAGGTGTCCTCGATGTTCTCGCGGACCACATAGAAGTCCACCGGCACGCCCGCCTTCGAGTACACCGTCTCGACGCCCGGCAGCGCCTGGAAGTGCCGCACGTTCGCGAACGCGCCGTACATCTTCCGCAGCGACACGTTGATCGACTTGCCCCCCCCGCCGATCGGCGTGCCCATCGGGCCCTTGAACAGCAGGCCCAACTCCTCGACCGTCTGCATCGCCTCGTCGGTCATGCCCCGGCTGTCGCCCTTGGCAAAGACCCGCTCGCCCATCTCGACCGGCACGAACTCGACGCGATCCTCCACGCCCGCCGCGTTGAACAGCTTCCGCGCCGCCGCCATGATCTCGTGCCCGATGCCGTCGCCCTCAGCCGCCGCGATACGAATCTTCCCAGCCATCGATCACTTCCAAATCTGCCCTCAAACGAGGGCCGTTCATCCGTTGCGACAGCGCCGGCTACGCCCGCCACCCCGCCGCCAGCGCCGCGCAAACAGGGGTGGGGGGAAACATAGCACGCCGCCCGAACCGGCACCCGCCAAACCGCGTCGCCGCCCGCGCATCTCAGCCTCTGCAGGTCTCAGCCGCCGCAGGCCCGGCCGAGCCGTTCCAACACCGCCTGCCAGATCGTCGCGTCGGGACCGGCCGCCTCCGGCCGCTCGACCACGATCACGTCCGCACCCGCCTCGTCGGCCTCATGTAGCGCCGCGTACAGCCGGGCCGCATACTCCGCCGCCGATGCAGGCATCCGGATCACCTCCGCATCGCTCCCAGAAGCC
>CAYQAD010000040.1:1344-12915 GCA_964415125.1 uncultured Phycisphaeraceae bacterium
ACCGTCGACTCGATCCCCGCCCGGCACGCCCCGCCGTCGAGCACCATCACCTCGTCCTCGCTCCACACGCCCCGCACGTGCTCCGCGAGCGTCGGCGACACCATCCCCGAACGGTTCGCGCTCGGCCCCACGATCGGCCCGCCGAACGCCTCGAGCAGCGCCATCGCCACCGGATGGTCCGGCGACCGCACCGCGACCGTCGGCCCGTCGCCTGTCACGATCCCGGGCACCGCCCGCCCCCGAGGCAGCACCATCGTCACCGGCCCGGGCCACAACGCCTCGGCAATCGCCGTCGCATCGTCGGGCCAATCGAGCACGACCTCCCGCGCCATCGCCGCGTCCGCCACGTGCACGATCAGCGGGTTCCCGCGAGGCCTGCCCTTGAGCGCAAACACACGCTCCACCGCATCCTCGCGCAGCGCGTCGGCCCCAAGCCCGTACACCGTCTCCGTTGGGAACGCGATCAGCCCGCCGCCCCGCAGCCGGGCCGCCGCCGCGTCGATCGCGCCAAGTCCAGCGTCAGGCCCGACCTCACCCGCCATCCGCGTCCCCTCCCACGCCCAACCGGTTCCCAACCGTCACGCCAGCCCCAAGGCCAGTCCGCAAGCCGGGATCAGCGCCCCGCGTCCACCGGGTCGGGCACGACAAAGTCGATCCGGTTCCGCTCGAGCGCCGTGCCCATCGCCGCGTGCAGCGTCGCGATCGACCGCTGGTAGTCCGCCAGCGCCGCGACCTCGTCACGCTCGCGCTGCGCCAGCGTCTCCTGTCGGCTCAGCTCCAGGTCGAGCCGCTCAACGGTCAGGCTGCGGATCGTCTCCTTCTCGACCAGCAACGCCCGCAGCACCTCGCTCGCCGCCAGCCGCGCGTCACGCGCCTGCTCGATCAGCCGATAGTTCAGCCCCACGCTGTCCAGCGCCGTCTTCACCTCCAGCGCCACGTTCTGCACCGTGTTGCGGTACGAGATGCCCGCCTGCATGCGCTCGAGGCGGCGCTGGCGGAACTGCGCCTCCGCCGCCCGGTTGCCCACCGGCTGCTCGAAGAAAATCCCCGCGAGATAATCGATGAACTCGCCGCTGAACGCCTCGTCGTACGCCCCGCCGACGTCGTCGTCGAGCCCGTTCAACCGAAGCTGCAGTCGCGCGTCGAGCTGCGGCAGCCTCTGGTTCGCCGCCACCGTCTGCCGGATCCCCGTGTCGTCCAGGCTCAGCACCGCGAGCAACACCTCCGGGCGATGGTCCATCGCCGTCATCAGCGCCTCGAGCTTGCTGTACTGCACCGCCTCGTCGATCGGCGTGTCCAGCGGCACCAGCAGCACCTCGCTGCCCACCGCCAGGTCCGGATCGTTCATGAGCTGCTTGAGCTGATCGCTCGCGCGACGAAGGTTGTTCTGCGCAATGAGCAGCTGGCGCTTGCGGTTCTCCACCCGGCTCACCGCATCGGCGATCTGCGCGGGCGTCGCGTCGATGATCGCCCGCTCCTTGAGCTGGTCCCGCACCGTCTCGCCCTTGCGCAGCAGGCTCTCGAGAATCAGCACGTCACGGTGCGACTGGTACAGGTTCCAGTACGCGCTCTCCGCCTCGGTCACCAGCCGGATCAGCGTGCTCTTGTAGTCCTGCACGCTCGACCGCTCGGCGTTGCGGTTCAGGCGGATCTGCGCCAGCGCCACATCCGACCCGAAGTTGCGAAGCAACGGCTGATCCAGCTGCGCCGTCACGATCACCTGCTCGCCCGGGTTCGGGAAGAACGTCGTCCCGAGCGTGTAGTTGTCCACATACGTCAGCTGGTTCTGCAGCGTGAACTGCCCGCCCGTGCTCAGCGTCCGCCGGATGCCCGTCGTGCTCGTCAGCGTGTGCCGGGCGTCGAACGACGGGAAGAACGTCGTCTGCGCAAACTGCCGCGAATCGGTGTTGCTGTACTCGAGATTCTGGAAGAAGACCCAGTCGAACGTCGCCTCCGCCGCGATCACCTGGCTCTGGCGAATCGCCGGCGCGATCCGGCCGAACTGCAACTCCAGATTCCGCTCCACCGTCGACCGCATCGCCCGCTGCAGCCCGATCGCCACCACGTCCTGCTCAAGGCCCTGCAGCGTCTCGGGCATGGGCACCGCCGACGGGTCGTCCGAGTAGCTCCCGGGCCCCGCCATCCGATCCAGCTCGGGCAGCACACGATCGCTCAGCGTGTCACGCACCGTGCCGGGCTGACGCGTGAACGTGCGAACCTCCGGATTGCCCTCGGCTTCGGCAATCTCGCGCTTCGTCGCCTCGACCACCGAGTCGCGCAGCGACCGCTCGGCATCCTGCGAAACCGGCGACGTGCACCCCGCGAGCACCACCACGCACCCGCCGAACACCGTTGCCAACCCGCCGAGCCCGTAAAGCTGTCTCATCGCCATGCGCGTCGTTCCGTTCCTCGAGTTTGGGCGCCCTCGCGCGCCACATATCGCGGCTGTCACAGCACCGCCCCGACAGCGCCCTCGCACCGGCCCATGCACACGCACACACCGAGAAACAGGCCCCATCGAAGCCGCACGCCGCAATCTCCGCCCGCCGCAGCGATACACTCAGGCACCACCAAACCCGGCCGGCATGCCCGCACCCGCGGGCCGTCCCGATCATAGCCGAGCGACGTGAACGCGCCCCGACAGCAACGCATCCGCCGATCTGTCCAAGCCCAGCCCAACCAGAGATCCCGACCATGACCACCCGAGCCACCCTCCGCCGCGCCCTGAGCACGCCCGCCGCACTCGTGAAGGTCGGGCTCGCGAGCCTCATCACGCTCGCCGCCGCGCCCGCCACGGCCCAGGTCACCGACGTCGAGCCCTACACCGTCGCCGTCACCACCGACAGCGCCCCCCTCCGCTCGGGCGACCTCGAACGCTTCTACAAAGTCGCCGAACTGCCCGAGGGCACCATCCTCACCGTCACCGGCGAGAGCCAGGCCTGGCGACGCGTCGCCTACCCCGCGGGCATCCACGTCGCCCTCCGCGCCGACGAGGCCGAGCGCGACGGCAACACCGTCCGCCTCACCAAGCCCGCCAAGCTCCGCGCCCTGAACCTCACCGCGGGCCTCGCCGGCTCATGGAAGAGCGTCCTCGCCGCGCCCCTCCCCGCGGGCACCACCCTCGATCTCATCTCCGTCGCCCGCAACAGCGAGTCGCAGATCGAGGGCTACATCGTCCGCGCGCCGAGCGAAGCGACCGCCTACATCGGCGCCGCCCTCGTCCAGCGCGCCACCGCCGAAGACCTCGCCGCCCCCGTCCCCGACCCGGTGACCGCGCCCATCGACGAGAACCTCGACGACGACCTCGACGACACCCCCGAACCCGAGCCCCAATCCGAACCCAACCCCGCGCCCGCCGCCGACCCTCAATCGCCCGCCGAATCGCCCGCCGAAACGCCCGGCCAAGCCACGACCGACGCCCCGCCTGGCAACCAGACTGGCAACCCGACTGGCGCCCCATCTGGCGCCCAGTCCGCCGCCGACCAGCTCCAGGCCGAGCTCGACGCCCGGGCCCGCCAGCCCGAGGTCAGCGACGAGGTGCAGGCCCGTGCCGACGCGATCGAGCGCGCCATGAACAGCGACGCCGCGACGCCCGCGCAAGACGCCGCGCCCACCACCCCCCCACCCCCCGGCACAAACAACGCCCCAGCGCCCACCCCCGTCCAGGTGACGCCCCTCGAGAAAAATCCCGCGACCCGCACGCCCGCCATCTTCGCCCTCGAGGACGCTTTCGAGGTCGTCCGCCGCCAGCCCCTCGCGACCGCCGAGCTCGACCCCCTGATCGCACGCTTCGAGCGCACCCTCGCCGCCCTCGGCGACTCCCCGCGCGACCAGCGTATCCGAGGTCGGCTCGAGCACCGTCTCAAGCTGCTCGAGCTCAAGCGCGACTACCGCAACCGCGTCGCCGCCGCCGAGTCCGCCACCGCGACCACCGAGACCACCGCCCGCCAGATCACCGAGCGCATCGAGACCTTCCGCTCGAACCTCGACTTTGACTACGTCGGCCGCATCACGCCCTCCGCGATCTACAACGGCCGCGAGCTGCCCCTCATGTACCGAC
Source organism: uncultured Phycisphaeraceae bacterium (assembly GCA_964415125.1). Lineage (GTDB taxonomy): Bacteria > Planctomycetota > Phycisphaerae > Phycisphaerales > UBA1924 > CAYQAD01. The sequence goes on from CAYQAD010000040.1 coordinate 5,405, forward strand.
TCGAGTCCATCCCATCGAGCACGCGCGAGCGCCCCACAACGCTCGGCTACCTCCCCGCCTGGCCCGAGCTCCGCCTCGACAACCTCGTCGGGCAGACCGTCGGCATCGCCGGCTCCGCACGCTTCGACAAGGAGCTCAACCTCCGCGTCATCGACCCGCTCCTCATCGAGCCCGTCACGCCGAAGTCCACGCCCGTGCCCCCGCGCGACTAATCAACCAACGCCAACGCGTCCCGCGCCGCGCAAGCCGCGTGATCACCCCCGGTCCGCCTTCTTCGGCCGGGCGGTCAGCACCAGCCCGAACGCCAGCACACTCGCCACGCCGAGCCCGAGCTGCGCCGCCGCCTTGTACCACGTGTTGTGGTCCGGCGCGTCGGCCGCTTCGAAGTGCGCCGCCCGATCGAGCCCGCTCCGCTCGGCCTCATCCATCGCGACCCACGCCGCGTCGGCCTCCTCGAAGCGATCGACCTCCGACAGCGCCTTGCGACCCTGCATAAACAAGCCCACCGCAAAGACCAAGGGCAGCACGAGCCCGAGATGGATCCCGATCATCCCAAGCCCACGCGATCGGCCGAGCATCGCCGCCATCGCCGCGCACGCCAGCACCAGCACCGCGCACACGCTCGGGATCGCCACCGCCGTCACCGCCCGACCCTTGTCGGGCGCAAACGCGAACGCAAACAACCCGCCCGCGACCAGCACCACCGCATACACCACCAGCCACAGCGCCGCCTTCCGCCCAGGCCTGCTGCCCGAACCCGCACCCGCACCGCCAGTCTCAGCCATCTGCGTCGCCATCGCGTCTCCTTGCCGGCCGCTGCCCGACCCGTTGCCGCCCGCCATCTCGCGGGCCCCATCACTCCAATCACATCCCGCGATCCGGTGCCGTGCCATCACGACCCATCGCAGCACTGCCATCATTCTTCACTTCGCCCCATCTCGCCCTTCAGACGCCCATAACAAACCGCCGATGGACCCGCAAAGGAGCCCGCACGAGGGCCCGGAGAAAGATCGAGAGACCCGGCCGCGCCGCGAGCGCGTCCAAACGAGAGAAGCAGAGGACGCATGTATACGTTCCCCCCCTCGGCCGATGCCGATCGTCGCCCATCGCGCGTGACCACCCCGTCACGCGTTGCCGCCCCGCCGCGCGTTGCTGCAGAACTCCGCGCCGCACGCGAGCTCACCCGCGACCCGATCAACGCCGACCGCACCCAGCGTCGCTACGACCTCGCGCTCGACGTCGTCGCCGACCGCATCCTCGACGCCTTCGAGATCGCCGACGCCCAGCCGCCCGAGCCCGACCCGCGCGAGGCCGCCGACCGCATCCCGGGCCGCCGCCCGCACCGCGCCCCGCCCGCGCGCCCGCACACCCTCCGTCTCGTGGGCCGCGTCGACGAGTAGCAGGGGACCTCCGCTGCCGGCGCATACACTCCGCCGACTTGTCCGACGCCTCCAATCCCAATCCCACCCGGGGGCCAAGCGCCGCAGGCCCCGGCCTCGCCCCGAGCTTCGCCGCCGCGATGTCGCTGCGCGACCAATCCATCGCCGCCGCCCACCAGGCCGCCGACCTTGCCCTCGAGCGAGGCCGCTTCACGCGCGCCAACCTCGCCTTCCTCTTCTGCTCCCGCTACCACGCCGACCACGCCGACACCATCGCCCACGAGGTCCGCAACCGCCTCGGCGTCGACTGCATCATCGGCTGCACCGCACGCGGCCTGATCGGTGGCCGGGTCGAGGCCCAGGCCGACGCCCCCGCCATCTCCATCCTCGCCGCCGACATCCCGGGCCTCGACTTCACCGAGTTCACCGACGACGACCTCCCCGCCCCGCCCGACCAACGCGCCGACGCACTCACCCGCCTCGCCGACGCCGCCGGCCTCGACAGCCGAGCACGCGCCACCTTCCTCTTCGCCGACCCATACTCCACCCCCCTCGTCAAGCTCATCCCCGCGCTCAACACCGCCCGCGCCGGGCGAGACATCCCCCTCATCGGCGCACTCGCCTCCGCCGCCGACGGCCCCGGCGAGAACCGTCTCATCCTCAACGAACGCACACGCCGCGCCGGGCTCGTGGGCGTCACCATCGCCGGGCCCGTCGCCGTCGAGACCGTCGTCAGCCAGGGCTGCCGGCCCGTCGGCCCCGAACTCGTCATCACCCGCGCCAAGGGCAACCTCATCCAGCAACTCGGCGGCCGATCCGCCGCCGCCGCCGTCCGCGACCTCGTCGAGGACTTCACCGACCACGAACGCGACATGCTCGAGCAGGGCCTGTTCATCGGCCGCGTCGTCACCGAGTACAAAGACCGCCACGGCCCGGGCGACTACCTCATCCGCGCCGTCATGGGCACCGACGCCGAGTCCGGCTCCATCGCCGTCAGCGACCTCGTCCGCGCGGGCCAGACCGTCCGCTTCCACATCCGCGACGCCCGTGCCGCCACCGACGACCTCGACATGCTCCTCGCCGCCCACCGCCTCGACCCGCCGCCCCTCGGCGCCCTGCTCATCTCATGCACCGCCCGAGGCACCAACCTCTTTAGTACCCCAAGCCACGACGCCACCGCCATCGCCAAGCTCTTCGACGCCCCCATGTCGGGCCCCGAGCGCGCCAAGGCAGGCCACACTATCGACGCGGTCACCCCGCCCATCGCGGGACTCTTCGCCGCCGGCGAGATCGGCCCCATCGCCGGCCATTCCTACCTCCACGCACACACCGCCTGCGCCGCGCTCTTCCGCCCGGCACCGAACGGCACGACCTGACAACGCCCCGCGAAGCGAAGCGAAACACATCTCCGCCAAGGGCCGGCCGCGAGACACAAGCCGCCCGCGAGCCCCTACGAGCCCCCCGCACGAGACGAAAGCCCCCTGCGCCGGCTCGAGTTCATCCCATCGAGCCCTTCGCGACCGTCGCGTTCGATCCCTCACCGCGCTCTCATCGCGCCGGCAGCACCCGCCCCCGGCACTCGCCAAGCCCGATCCGCGCGTGCCCCTCTCGCTCGCACCACCCGCGCATGATCACCTCGTCACCGTCTGCGAGGAACTTCCGCACCTCGCCCGTGGGCAGCTCGATCGGCTCGCTGCCGCGCCACGTCAGCTCGAGCAAGCACCCGCGCGACTCCTTCTCCGGCCCGCTCACCGTGCCGCTGCCCATCAGGTCGCCCGCGATGATCGGGCATCCGTTCGACGCGTGGTGCGTGAGCATCTGCTGCACCGTCCAGTACATGTGCTCAAACGATCCGATCGAGAGACGCATCGGCTCCATCCCCTGATCACGCATCTGCGCGCTCAGCAGCAGCACCTCCAGCGTCGCGCCGATCCCGCCACGCTTCTGATCGTCCTCATCATGCAAGTGCGGCAACGGCTTCGGATCACCCTCCGGCCGGGCAAACGCCGGCACGCGGAACGGCGCAAGCGCCTCGGCCGTCACGACCCAGGGCGAGATGCTCGTCGCGAACGACTTGCTCAAGAACGGGCCCAACGGCTGGTACTCCCACTTCTGGATGTCCCGCGCCGACCAATCATTCACAAGGCACACGCCAAACACGTGCGCCCACGCATCGCCGATCGCGATCCCCTCGCCCTCCTCATTCACGGGACCGCCCGCGAAGAACCCCAGCTCCATCTCGTAGTCCAGCAGTTTGCAGGGCCCAAACGTGGGCGGCTCGTCCTCCGCGCCGATCATCTGCCCCTTCGGCCGAACCACGTCCTCACCCGAAAGCATCACGCTGCTCGCCCGCCCGTGGTACCCCACCGGGATCCACTTGTAGTTCGGCAGCAGCGGGTTGTCCGGCCGGAACATCGAGCCCACGTTCGTCGCGTGGTGCACGCTCGCGTAGAAGTCCGTGAAGTCGCCCACCTCGCACGGCAGCAGCATCCGCACCTCGCTCCTCGGCACCAGCACGTGCCCACGAAGCTCCGCGTCCTCATCGATCTCGCTGCCCACCCGCAACAGCTCGCTCACGCGCCGGCGGATCTTGCTCCAGATCTCAGGACCCTGGAACATCAGGAAGTTCAGCGCCCCCATCGAGCACGCGATCGCGATCAGCTCGTCCTCCTGCTCGTTCTCGCCGTCGAACAAGCCCGCCGAGGCGCACGCCTCGAGGTCGAGCACCTCGTCCCCGATCGCCACGCCGATCCGGTTGTCCCCCTCCTCGCGCTCAAAGACGCCAAACGGCAGATTCTGGATCGGAAAATCACTGCCCGCCGCACTCTCGACAAAGCTCGTCAGCGAAGCGTCGTGCGTCTCATTGATCTCGTAGCCCATGTCTGCCGTGTCCTTTCGATCCCGTTCGGTTCGTCGATCAAGCCGAGTGCAGTGGGGGAGGCGCCCGCGCGGGCCGCGATCTTAGAGCCACCCAAGCCCCGCCGCATCATCCACGGGCTCCTCAAACGAGCAGCTCCCGTAGCTCAGCGCAAACGTCTCGCGCCCCTTCGCGATGTCCAGCACGCCCACCGACGCGTCACGCCAGCCGGCGCCGTCGTCATCAAATGAAAACGCCGACGCGTCGGTCTCGTTGAGCACCGCCAGCAGCTGGTCCTCGTCGATCCGTCGCGCCTTGTACATCACCGCCCCGAGGAACACGTTCACGTACCCGTGCATCACCGCCCTCGGCGGCTGATCCTCATACGTCAGCGCCTGCTCGGCCCGCACCGGATGGTGAAGCCCCGCCGTCGCCTTGAACGCGATCCCCGCCCGTGCGCACGACACGATGAACTCCGCGATCCGCTCGCTCGGCGGGATCATCCCCGCCTCCACCCCGCCGCACCGGATCTTCGCGCACCCGTCCTCGCCCGCCAGCCCCGCGAGCACGCCGCGGATGTCACCCTCCACCGGCACCTCAAAGAACGGCTGGATGTCGTCGGGCACCGCGTCCATCGCGTCGTCGATCACCTCGCTCGACGTGGCCCGAATCTCGACGCACCCGATCCGCGCAAGCCCGCGCTCGTCGCTGCTGTGCTTCTCGTCAAAGGCCGACATCGCATCGAGTGTCTCGCCCATCGGCAGGTCCGCCACCACCGACACGCCCCACGCCGGCATCGCGTCGGCGTGCTCACGGTACCCACTCGTCGCAAAGGTCCCCGGCATGAGCGGCGCCCCGCGCTCGCTGAGCTCCTCCAGCCGCGACGCCGGGCAGATCAGCCGCCCAAGCATCCACGACCGCACGCCCATCGCATGCCGCGCGTACCGCTCGACCGTCTCCTGCATCCCGAGCTTCGCCGGCGGGAAGAGCCCCGCGTAGTCCACAAGCCCCTCGCACAACGCCCGAAATGCCCGTGATTCCGCCATCCGTTTGCCTCCCATTCACTTCGCAAGCCGAGCGACCAATCGCCACACATCGTGCGCACTCCGCGCCACGCCCGTCCGCGCCTCGAGCAACTCGCACAGCCGCTCAAACGCCTCCGTGTAAGGCAGCCGATCACGCTGGCCCAGCGACCCCACCGCGTCGACCACCATCTCCTCGAGCATCGCCGTCTCGTCCGCATCCAGCGCCGTCTGCACGCCACCCGAGCCGCCCCGCCCCAGCCGCGGCAGCTTGCCCGCCTTCCGAAGCGTGTGCAGCCGATGCAGCACGTCCCGCGGCTTCATCCCCGCCCCGCCCGCGTCCGCCACCGAGCGCATCAGCCCGTCAAACTCCGCCGTGTACGGCAAGTCGTCCAGCGTTCGTCCCGCACCCCGGTACGCCTCGATCAGCGCCCGGTCCGACTCATCGAGCGACACGAGCACGCCCGCCCCGAAGAGCCCGGGCGCATCGGCCTCCCCCGCGTTCTCGTCGTCGTCATCGTGCAACGGGTCGCCCCCCGCCAGCGTCCGCTCGCCCGCCTCCATCAGCCCGCCCCACCGCGCCATCGACACGCTCGGCCGAACCGCCGGATCGAGAAAGTCCTCCGCGCATCGACGAAACAGCGCGTGCCGACGCGCATCGGCCAGACCCCCGTCGGTGTGCCCCACCGGCACGACAAAGCGCCACTTCGCCCCCGGCTCCGCATCGATCGCGTTGTAGACCGCCGCCGCCGTCGGCGCGGGCACCACGTCGTCACGCTCGGCCAGCTTGCACAGCGTCGGGCATCGCACGCTCCGCGCGTGCACCGCCGCATCGCCCAGCGCTAGCGCCTCGCGAAGCTCTGCCTCACGGTCCGCATGGTGAAGCAGATACTCGCGCACCTCCTGCCCCATGCCGCCGCTGCGAAGCTTCGCTCGCAGCTCCCAGTCGCCCAGGCTCGGCAAGCCGATGCAAAGCCGCGCGGGCCCCATGCCCATCGCCGCCATCCGCGCCGCGGCGATCGTCGCAAGCCCGCCACCGAAGCTCTCGCCAAACAGCGACACCGGCAGCCCCGAACCGATCCGCCCACGCAACGCCCGCGCCGCGCACGCGATGTCCGCCACCGCCAGCGGCAGCGACCACAGCATCAAGCCATCCACCGTCCGCACGTCCGCGTCGAGCCCGCGCGTGATCCAGCCCATCGAGCCGTTCACACCCGCCCGCCAATCGCCGCAATCGCGCACCGAGCACGGATACCCGCGCACGCGGATCACCAGCACCGCCACGCCCCGCTCGGCCAGCCGCCGCCAACGCCTCGCCGCGTCGCCCACCGGCTCGGGGTTGCCATACCCGTGCAGCACCACCACGCCCGCCGAGATCCGCCGCGTCGCCGGCTCCACCAGCACGCCCCCGATCCGCACCGACGACACCGACTCGAACTCGTGCGTCGGCGTGCCGTCCAGCGGGTCCGGGTCCCCGCGCCACGCCGAAAGCCGCGCCGGCGCCGCCTTCGCCGCCTCCTCCCACGCCGACCAGAACGGCTTGTGCAGCCGCGCTCGATGCGCCACGCACACACGCGAGAGCGTCGCGACCACACCAAACCCAAAGTCATCCGGCAACGGCATCGCCCAAGCCTAGCCGCCCGGCCCACATCACCCCCGCCCGCCACTACTACAGTCGCCGCGTGCATCCGCACACGCCCCCATCGCGCGACCGCCCACTCCTGCCCATCCGCTGGGAGGGTCGCCACGCGGTCATCGCCGCCAAGCCCGCCGGCATGCTCTCCGTCCCGGGCAAAGGGCCGGACAAAGCCGACTGCGCCGTCTCCCGCGTCCGCGAGCTCTACCCCCACGCCTCCTGCTCCATCACCGTCCACCGACTCGACATGGACACCTCGGGCCTGCTCGCCTGCGCCATCACGCCCAAGGGACAGCGCGCCCTCGCCATCCAGTTCCAACGCCGGACGATCGAGAAGGGCTACACCGCCCTCGTCGCCGGCTCACCGCCAGCCGGCCACGGCACCATCGACCTCCCCCTCCGCCCCGACTACGACAACCGCCCCTACCAAATCGTCGACCACGACAAGGGCCGATCCGCCATCTCCCACTACCAAGTCCTCGCACGCGAAACAGTGGGGGGCCAGCCCGTCACCCGCCTCCACCTCACGCCGCACACCGGCCGGTCCCACCAGCTCCGCGTTCACTGCGCGCACGAGCAAGGCCTCGCCTGCCCCATCATCGGCGACGTCCTGTATG
>CAYQAD010000041.1:0-12819 GCA_964415125.1 uncultured Phycisphaeraceae bacterium
GCTCAAGGCGATCGGCTTCGACCTGAACCAGGGCAGGCTCGACGTGACGACGCACCCCTTCTGCTCGGGCGTCGGGCCGGGCGACACCCGCCTGACTACCCGCTACCGCGACGAGCGCTTCACCGACGCACTCTACGGCACCATGCACGAGGGCGGGCACGGCCTCTACGACCAGGGCCTCCCGCGACACGCCGAGTCCGACCCCTTCGGCGAGCCGATCTCCGAGGACATCTCGCTGGGCATCCACGAGAGCCAGTCGCGCATGTGGGAGAACTTCGTCGGCCGCAGCCGCGAGTTCTGGACGTGGGCCCTGCCGGTGGTCAACGAGACCTGCGGGAATGCTCTTTCAAAATACGACGTCGAGGACATGTACAGGGCCGTCAACACCGCCAAGCCCAGCCTCATCCGCGTCGAGGCCGACGAGGCGACGTACAACCTGCACGTCATGCTCCGCTTCGGGCTCGAGCGCGCGATGGTCACGGGCGACCTCGCCGTCGCCGAGCTGCCCGCCGCGTGGAACGATCGCTTCAAAGCGCTGCTCGGCATCGACGTGCCCGACGACCGCCGGGGTTGCCTGCAAGACGTCCACTGGTCCTTCGGCCTGATCGGGTATTTCCCGACCTACACGCTCGGCAACCTCTACGCCGCGCAGTTCTGGGAGACGATCAACGAGGCGATCCCGACGCTGAACGACCAGATCGCCAAGGGCGAGATGGGCGAGCTGCTCGCGTGGCTGCGCACGAACATCCACGCCCACGGCAAGCAGTACCGCGCCGGCGAGCTCTGCGAGCGCATCACCGGCAAGCCGCTCGAGGCCGACCCGCTCATGCGCCACCTCGAGCGCCGCATCCGCCCCGCCTACGGCATGTGATCAGACGCGTGCGGCCAGCTGCTCGGCCAGCGCCTCAGCGAGATACGCGTACTGCGCCTCGGAGTTGTAGATCTGCGCGCTGATCCGCAGCATCCGCGCGCCGCGCGAGGGCAGGCTCCAGACCGGCACCTGCACGCGGTGCGTGCGCACGAGGCGTTCCTGCAGCGGGTCCTCGTAGCCCCCCGGCGCGGTGCCGCCCGAGGGCAGCCCGTCGCCCGGCAGCACGAGCGAGGCCATCGCGCCGAGCATTACCTCGGGCGCGGGCGGCTCGATGCCCAGACGTTCGCAGATGATGTCGCGACCGCGCCGGACGAGCGCCGCGTTGTGCGATCGGATCGCGTCCCACCCGCCGCCGATCTCCGACATGATGTCAACGGCCGCGGGCGCCGCGAGGAACGCGGTGTAGTCGCTCGTGCCCGTGTAGTCGAACAACGCGTGCAGGCGTGAGCGATCGGGCCGATCCAGGTGCGCCCGCGCCGAAAGCACCAACGGCTCGAAGCCCTCGCGATGCTCGGGCGCGACCCAAAGCACGCCCGAGCCCTTCGGGGCGCTCGGCCACTTGTGCATGTTCGCCGTGAAGTACGCGGCACCGATCGACGCGACGTCGACATCGATCTGCCCCGGCGCGTGCGCACCGTCGAGGATGACCTCGACGCCGCGTGCGCGCAGCTCACGCACGAGGCGCGCCACGGGCAACACGAGGGCCGTGGGGCTCGTGATCCAGCTGAGGATCGCGAGCCTCGTGCTCGGCGTCACCCCGGCGAGCAGCGCGTCGACGATCTGGTCCTCGTCCCGCACCGGCCAGGGCAGCTCGACGTTTCGCACGCTTAGTCGCTTGGTCTTCGCCAGCCGCTTCGCCTCGCTCACGCACGCCGAGTACTCGTGGTCGTTGACGAGGATCTCATCGCCCGGCTCGAGCGCGTGGTTCCAGAGGGCGGTGGCGACGCCCGTCGTCGCGTTGGGCACGTTGACAAGCCCGCCTGCGTCGCACCCGAGCCACGCAGCAAGCCTTGCGCGGGCGTCGTCCATCTGGCGTTCCATGTCGACCATGAAGAACTCGACCAGCTCGCGCTCCATCGCGTCGCGGATGCGTGTCTGCTCCTCGAGCACGCGGCGCGGGCATGCGCCGTATGAGCCGTGGTTGAGGAACGCGATCGAGGGATCGAGCACGAAGTGCTCGGCGATCGGCGAGGGTGGCGGGGGGGTGCTCGGCATGACGCCAGATTAGCGGTGCGGCGCGCTGCGGATCGAGCGACGCGACGCCCGCGATCAGCCCTGCGTGTCGAGCGTGCGTCCGACGACCACGCGGCCCGCTTGCACACCGGTCGCCGCGGCGTTGCGGTCGGCGGGGTGGCGGTACAGAGGCATGCCTTCGGAGCTGGGCTTGGGCGTGTCGCCCGAGAAATCAACCGACCCCGGCACCGCGGCTGCGACGAGTCGCGACACCGGGCCCGACGCCTTGGCTTCGACCGCCGGCTGGATGCGCATCGCGCCCACAGCCTTCTCGATGCCCTGGGCTCGCTCGGCGGCCGGCGGGCCGGCGACGGGGCGGACGGTCATCTTCGGCGCAACGCCGTACGTCTGCGCGAGGCGCAGCGAGGCGGGGGTCGATGATGGTCCGATGGGCGTGGTCATGCGTTGGTCGCGTCGCTCGGCGCGCGTGGGAGAAAGAAGATCGGACGCGTCAGGCCGCGGACTCCAGAATCGCGACGATCTCGCGGCCGCGGTCGTCGGCGCGGTTGTCGGCCCAGCCCTTCGCGGTCCGGCCGGTGTTATCCACAGCCCGCGGGTCCGCGCCCGCGTTGAGCAGCACGAGCACGCGCTCGACGTCGCCCCGGTCCGCGGCGCGCATCAAGGGCGTCAGCCCGTCGTTGTCGGGGATGTTCACGTCCGCGCCCGCCGCGATCAGCGCGTCGAGCACGGCGAGCTCCGCCTCGTTGGCCGACGCGATCACGATCGGTGTGCGCCCGTCGTTGTCGCGGTCGTTGACCTGCGCGCCCGCCTCCAACAGCAGGCGCACCTTGTCGGCACTGCCCGCCACGGCCGCGAGGTGCAGCGCCGTCTGGCCCCACTTGTTGCGGTAGTCCACGTTCGCGCCGCGGGCGAGCAGGCGTCGCACGCTCTCGGCCTCGCCACGCGCACCGGACGCCATCATCAACGCGGTCCAGCCGTCGCTCGATCGCGCATCGAGCGGCGGGCTCTGCTCGAGCAGGAGATCGACCATGTCCGCCCCGGCCCAGCCGGCCGCGTAGATCAGCGCCGTGCGCCCGTCCTTCGAGGCCGCGTCGGCCTTGGCACCCTTCTCGAGCAGAAGCTTCGCGGTGTCGAGGTCCTGCGAGATGATCGCCGACATCAGGGGCGTCATGCCCTGTTGCCACGGGTCGCCGCCGTCGCGGCGGACATCGACATCCACGCCCTTCTCGAGCTCGCGGCGCACGGCCGCGGCATCGCCCTTCTCGGCCGCCAGATGGATCGCCGAGAACGCCCCGCCGTAGCGCTCGTCGTGCTCGAGCTCCGCCGACAGCTCGCGGACCGCCGCGAACAGCAGCCCGCCCGCCACCAGCAGACTGATCACGATCACGACCAGGGACACGCTTCGGTTCGACGATGCCATCGCTGTCATTCCCTTCGGCTCGCAGGGCCGTTCTCGGATCGGTCGCGAGAAAGCGACTCGCCCCGTATTGAACCACAGCCAGCGTGCTGCGCCAACCCGGTGAGATGCCCCGGTGACTTCGACCCGCGCCGGGTCGGATGTGGCCGGTCGGCGTGTGCGCACACCCGCCGATCGCCGGCGGCGCGGATCGTGCGCGGTCTTCCCATCCTGCCCGTGGTTTGTCTGGGCATCGCTCGGCGCAGCGCATGGGGAATTCGCCCCGAGTCTCCGCCGAGTTCGCGCCAAGTTGCCCAGGCATGGATCGGCCGCGTGCAACCGGTCCGATGCCCGATGCGGGTGGGTCAGTCTTCTTCGCCGTGGCCCTCGAAGGCCGCGACGACCTCCTGCTGCACGTGCGGCGGGGTCTGCTCGTCGTGGCTGTACGCCATCGAGTAGCTGCCCGCGCCGTGCGTGATGCTCTTGAGCTCGGTCGAGTAGTTCTGCAGCTCGCCCAGCGGCGCGTGGGCCCGGATGACGACCTGGTCGCCCGAGCCCATGTCCGTGTCCTGCACTCGGCCCCGTTTGACCGAGAGGTCGCCGGTCAGGTCGCCCATGAAGGAAGCGGGCGCGTTGACCTCGACCTCAACGAAGGGCTCGAGCAGCGCGGGCTTCGCCTTGCTCACCGCGTCGATGAACGCGCGCTTGCCCGCCTTGATGAAGGCGATCTCCTTCGAGTCCACCGCGTGGTGCTTGCCGTCGAAGACCTCGACGCGCACGCCGGTCATCGGATACCCGGCCACCGCGCCGTGCTCGAGCACCTGGCGGATGCCCTTCTCGATCGCGGGCATGAACTGCCGGGGGATCGAGCCGCCGACGGTCGCGTTGACAAACTCGAACCCGGTCTCGTGCTCGGCCGGCAGCGGCGCGACGCGCAGGTGCACCTCGCCGAACTCGCCCGAGCCGCCCGATTGCTTCTTGTGGCGATGGCTCGCCTCGGCCTCGGCCCGGATCGTCTCCTTGTACGCGACCTTCGGGATCGACGTGTTGACCTCGATCCCGAACGCGTCCTTGAGCTTCTCGAGCGCCACCCGCAGGTGGAGCTCGCCCAGCCCGCGCAGCACGGTCTGCTTGGTCGCCGCGATCCGCTCGAGGCGCAGCGAGGGATCCTCGTCGGTCAGCTTGTGGATGGCGCTGGCGAACTTGGTCTCGTCCTTGTGGTCCTTGAGCTCGATGGCGAGCCCGTACATGGGCTCGGGCAGCGGGAGCGGCTTCAGGTGCAGCGTCGCCTCGTCGTGGTCGCCGTGGAGCACGCCGTCGAAGCGGACCTCTTCGATCTTGGCCACCGCGCCGATATCGCCCGGCCCGATCGCCTCGACCTCCACATGCTCCTTGCCCTGCCGCTTGATCACGTGGGCAATACGGATCGGCTTGCGCGCATCGTCGATGAACACGTCGCCCTTGGCCTTGATCGTGCCCTGGTGCACGCGGAACACGCCGAGCTTGCCGACGAAGGGGTCGGAGGCGACCTTGAAGATGTGCGCGATCGCGGGCTTGGCTGCGTCGGCGACGGGCACGACCTCTTCCTCGCGGGCCTCCTCGCCCTCGCCGACGCGATGGAGGAAGGGGCGCGGGTTGCCCTCGAGCGGGCTGGGCAGCAGGCTGGCGAAGATGTGCATCAGGTCCTTGATGCCCGCGCCCTGCTTGGCCGAGACAAACGTCACGGGGATCAGGTGCGCGTCGCGCAGCGCCGCCTCGAAGGCGTCGTGCAGCTTCTTCGCGTCGAGCCCCTCCTCGCCCTGCTCGAGGTAGGTGTTCATTAGCTCGTCTTGCATCTCCACGATCTGCTCGACGATCATCTGGTGGGCCTCGGAGACGCTCGAGAAGTCCGCGTCGTTTCCTTCCGAGTCCGAACCGTCGTGCTCGAAGACGTTGATCACGCGCGTGCCGCCCTTGGCGGGCAGGCCGATCGGGAGGCACTCGTTGCCGAACGCCGCACGGATCTGCTCGAGCAGCCCGGCGCAGTCGGCCTCGGGGTGGTCGATGCCGTTGACGATGATCATGCGTGGGAGATTGCGCTGCTCGGCGACCTTCATGAGGCGGCGGACGGTCGTGTCGACGCCTCGGGCCGCGTCGACCATGACCGCGACGGTCTCGACCGCGGGGAAGCAGGCGATCGCCTGACCCAGAAAGTCGCCGCGTCCGGGGGTGTCGATGAGGTTGACCCAGTGGCCCTCGTGCTCGAAGTGCAGCACGCTGGGGCGGATGGAGTGCCCGTGGTGTTTCTCCTCGTCGGTCCAGTCGCTGATCGTGGTGCCGTCCTCGATGGTGCCGATCCGCTGGATGGCGCCCGCGTCGTGCAACAGCCGCTCGGCGAGGGTCGTCTTTCCCGCGCCACCCGAGCCAACCAGAGCGATGTTGCGGATGTCGGCGGGGTTGCGAACGGCCATGGTCGGGCTCCTTGAAGATTGTGTTCAGCACTGCCAGCGCCAAGAGCGGCGCGGGGCGCATGATATAACGGACCGCCTTGTCCGTTCAATGGGCCCGCTCTGACAAGCGCCCCGGGGCAGTCCGCCGCAGCCCGCCGAGGTCGGGCCGGCCGGCCGTCTACCGTCCAGCCCCATGACTGCCACGCCCCCCGTCGTCACCCGCTTCGCCCCCTCGCCCACGGGCCACCTCCACATCGGCGGGGCCCGCACGGCCCTGTTCTGCTGGGCCCACGCCAAGCGACACGGCGGCTCGTTCATCCTCCGCGTCGAGGACACCGACCAGGCCCGCTCCTCCGAGGACGCCGCCAAGGGCATCCTCGAAGACCTCGCCTGGCTGGGCATCGACTGGGACGAGGGCCCCGAGCTCGCCTTCGAAGGTCAAACCCTCGGCGGCGACCCCCGCGGCGTCGGCCCCTTCCACCAAGCCCAGCGCCTCGACGCCTACACCGAGCACTTCGAGCGCCTCATCGAGCAGGGCCTTGCCTATCCCGCCTTCGACACCGAGGAGGAGCTGACCGTCCGCCGCGACGCCGCGCGTGAAGCGAAGCAGACCTTCCGCTACACGCAAGCGCCCGACTACGACGTGGAGGGCTCGCTCGCGCGGATGCGTAGCGGCGAGCCGCACGTCCTGCGGCTCCGCACCCCCGCCGAGACGGTCACGGTCAACGACGAGGTCCTCGGCGAGGTCAGCTTCGACGCCGAGCACATCGACGACTTCATTATCCGCAAGCGTGACGGCTTCCCCACCTACCACCTCGCCGTGGTCGTCGACGACGAGCTCATGGGCGTCACGCACGTCCTCCGCGGGCAGGAGCACCTCAACAACACGCCGAGGCACATCGCCCTCCAGCGCGCGCTCGGCTTCCGCACGCCGGTATATGCGCACCTGCCGCTGATCTTCAATCCCGACGGCTCGAAGATGTCCAAACGCGACAAGGACAAGGCCGCCCGCGCCGCTGCCAAGGATGCCAAGCTCAGCGCGCCACCGGTTGCCGACGTCGACGAGGGAACCTTCGCGAAGTGGCTGAAGGACAAGTCGAGCCAGCTCCCCCAAACCCAGCTCGTGGCGCTCGCGCAGCACCTTGAGCTCTCCCTCCCCGAGATCGACGTCGAGGACTTCCGCCGCGCCGGCTACCTGCCCGAGACCGTTTGCAACTACCTCGCTCTGCTCGGCTGGAACCCGGGCGTGAAAAGCGACGACGGCACGGACCTCGAACGCTTCGACATGCAATACCTCGCCGAGCACTTCGCGCCGGACCGTCTTGGCAAAACCGCCAGCAAGTTCGACCGCGCCAAGCTCGCCGCGTTCAGCGGCCACGACCTGCAAACCATGGACGCAGCAAAGTTCGAGACCGAGTGGCGGGCGTGGGCGGAGCGCACCCGCCCCGACCTGCTCGAATCACTGGGCGAGCGGTCGTCGCTTGCCTGCCGGGCCGCGCAGATCCGCGTGCAGACGCTGGCGGATGTCGAGAACGTCATTCGCTTCGCGCTGATCGACGACGACGCGATCGAGTACGACGCCAAGGCCGTGGCCAAGGTGCTCAAGAAGAACGACGGCGAGGGCGTCGCGGTGCTGCGCGAGCTGGAGGCCGTGCTCGTCGAACTCAACCCGTGGGAGCCCGAGGTGATCGAGTCGGCGGTCAAGTCGTTCTGCGCCGAGCGTGAGATCGGCATGGGCAAGGCCGCCCAGCCGCTGCGCGTCGCGATGACCGGCGGCACGGTCAGCCCGGGCCTGGGCGACACGATCGGCCTATTGCCGCGTGACCGGGCCGTGGCGCGCATCCGCAGATGCATCGACGCGCACACGTAACCCGAGCCGCCGCTCCCGCGTCCGACCCGTTCACCGAACCCCGGAGCACCGCCCCATGACCGACCTCTCTCCCCTGCTCAAGCCCCTCGCGATCGGCGACATCGAAGCGCCCAACCGCGTGCTCATGGCCCCGCTCACCCGCAGCCGGGCCGCCCAGCCGGGCGATGTGCCGCAGGACATGAACGTCGAGTACTACCGCCAGCGCGCCGGCTCGGGCCTGATCGTCGCCGAGGCGACGCAGATCTCGCCGCAGGGCAAGGGGTACGCCTTCACGCCCGGCATCCACTCGCCCGAGCAGGTCGAGGGATGGAAGAAGGTCACGAGCACCGTCCAGGCCGCGGGCGGGCGGATCGTGCTGCAGATGTGGCACGTCGGGCGCATCAGCCACACCGCGCTCCAGCCGGGCGGCCAGCAGCCGGTCGCCCCCTCGGCGATCCGGGCCGATAGCAAGACCTACGTCGACCGCGACTCCGAGATGGTCCAGGTCTCCGAGCCCCGCGCGCTCGAGACCGATGAGATCCCCGGCATCGTCGAGCAGTACCGCTCGGCCGCGCAGAACGCCAAGGACGCGGGCTTCGACGGCGTCGAGATCCACGGCGCCAACGGCTACCTGCTCGATCAGTTCTGCCGTACCGGCACCAACAGGCGCACCGACGCCTACGGCGGGTCGCTCGACAACCGCCTCCGCCTGCCCATCGAGGTCGCCGAGGCGGTGGTCGGCGTCTGGGGTGCAGGCCGGGTCGGCTACCGCGTCAGCCCCACCGGCGAGCGCGACACGCTCGTTGACGACAACCGCATGGAAACCTATTCCGAGCTCGCCAAGCGCCTCGGCGCGCTCGGCCTGGCGTACCTGCACAACGTCGAGTCCTTCGGCGACGAGGCCCAGCGCTACGAGGATGTCATCGACGCGGTCCGCGAAAACTTCCTCGGTGCGGGCGGCAGCGTCTACATCTCCAACGGCAACCTCGACCCCGAGCAGGCCGCCCAGCGCATCGCCCAAGGCAAGGCGGGCGCCGTCGCGTTCGGCAAGCTGTATATCTCAAACCCGGACCTGGCCGAGCGCGTCGCGGCGGGCGGGCCCTTCGCGCCCTGGAACCGAGACACCTTCTACGGCGGCGGGCCCGAGGGCTACACGGATTACCCGGCGCTATCGGAAGCCACCGCGGGCTGAGCAGCGCGGCGTGTCATGCGGTAGCGCAGCTCGAAGACCGTGCGCCCGAACCAGCGAAACGCGTGGCTCGCGCGGAGCACGCCGTCGTCGTCTTCGTAGACGTGGATGTCCTCGGTGGCCGACCGCACGAAGCGGGCGTGTCCCTTGCCGCCCTCCCCACGCAGCGTGAAGTAGAAGCCGGCGTCGCCGAACTGCGAGCCGGCCGAGACCAGTCGGAGCGAGCCGTCGTCATGGGCGGTAGGGCGCAAGACGACCGTGGCATTGCCATTCGGGAGCGGGAAGACGGTCTTGACGCACGGCACGCCTGCGTGAGGAGGCGTGCACGTCGAGTACAGACCCACGTAGATGTGCCGCTGCGTCTCAGGAATCCGGCGCACCCACGCGGCATACAGGCGCTCGCCGCTGCCGCGAGCGGTCATGAAGCGAATGTCGCTGCGCACCCCCGAGCTCGCGTCGAGCGGGTCGAGCGGCACGTTGAGCTGGT
Source organism: uncultured Phycisphaeraceae bacterium (assembly GCA_964415125.1). Taxonomy (GTDB): domain Bacteria; phylum Planctomycetota; class Phycisphaerae; order Phycisphaerales; family UBA1924; genus CAYQAD01. The sequence goes on from CAYQAD010000041.1 coordinate 9,416, forward strand.
CGAGCCTTCGGCTGAACAGCCACGCAACCATGCCGCCGAAGGGCCGGAAGACGGGCGACCATCGGCTCCAGACGTCGAGGTCGAAGGCCGCGGTGGATTCGTAGAACTCGCGGATGCTCGGCAGCACGCGCGATGGGTCGAACGTGTCCGAGGCGAGCGCCGCGAAGCTCGACATCAGGCCGCCCTCCGTCACGGGCTCGGAGAACTCAACCCCATCACACTGCTCGATCGCGTCGAGCCAGTCCGCGCCGACGCGGTCGGTTGTCCCCGATGGGCCGGCAAGCCAGGGCGCGTCGGACCACACTGTCGCACGCCCGGTGCTGCGCACCCAGAGCTGCGTGCTCCAGTCGCTGGCAAAGCCCCGTCGCGTGCCGAGCCAGAGGTTTGGGCTGGTCTTCGCGAATGCCATCGCAAGGATCGTAGGTCGACGCCGGAGCCTGCCCGTCTCACCTTTGCCTCAATCGGCCGTCCCGCCGCAGGTCGTCACTCGAACGAATCGTGCGATTGGCCCGCTTGATTCTCGTGCACGCGGGTCGATGGCATGGACTCCGGCCTCGGCCGGGTCTAAGGGGCGAGCGTGATGCTCCACAACGCCGGTCTGGCCCGGATCGATCTCGCCCGTGTTGATGTGCGAGGCTCGCGGATAGAGGGGCGGCGCGATCTACTATGACGCCATGCCCGACACGAGCTCCAAGCCCGCGCCCGAAGCCGACGCCCCAACGCGCCACTTCATCCAGCAGATCATCGACGAGGACATCGCCTCGGGGAAGTGGGGGCCCGCCGGCGAGCGCGCGGTCGTCTCCACGCGCTTCCCGCCCGAGCCCAACGGCTACCTCCACGTCGGGCACGCCAAGGCCGTCTGCCTCAACTTCGCCCTCGCTCAGGAGTTCGGCGGTAAGTTCTTCCTCCGCTTCGACGACACCAATCCGGTGAAAGAGGAAGACGAGTACGTCCACTCGATCATCCAGGACGTGCGCTGGCTCGGAGCACGCTGGCAGGGCATGGCCGAGCCCCCGCTGACGCCCGAGACCGAGCGCATCGGCGTGCGCTTCGCGTCGGACTACTTCGAGCAGATGCACGACTGGGCCGTGGAGCTCATCAAGAAGGGCCTCGCGTACGTCGACGACCAGACCGGCGAGCAGATCAGCGCGACCCGAGGCAACCTCAAGACGCCCGGCACCCGCTCGCCCCACGCCGAGCGATCGGTCGAGGAGAACCTCGATCTGTTCGCACGCATGGTCAAGGGCGAGTTTGAGACCGGCTCGCGCGTGCTGCGGGCCAAGATCGACATGGCCTCGCCCAACATGAACCTGCGCGACCCGGTGATGTACCGCGTCCTCCGCACGCCGCACCACCGCACGGGCGACCGCTGGTGCGTCTACCCGATGTACGACTGGGCCCACGGCCTCGAGGACTCCATCGAGGGCATCACCCACTCCATCTGCACGCTCGAGTTCGAGGACCACCGCCCGCTCTACGACTGGTTCATCGGCGCAATAAACAAAGACCGCGGCCCCGACTCCGAGTGGGGCGAGCCGATCCACCACCCCCAGCAGATCGAGTTCGCCCGCTTCAACCCCGCGTACACGATCACGTCCAAGCGCAAGCTTCTCCAGCTCGTGCAGGACAAGCACGTCACCGGCTGGAACGACCCCCGCATGCCCACCATCTCCGGCATGCGCCGCGCGGGGCACACGCCCGAGGCGATCCGAAGCTACGTCCTCGAGGCGGGCGTCACCAAGTACAACGCGCTGGTCGACGCGGTGCGCCTCGAGAACGCGGCGCGGCACCATCTGAACAAGACCTCGCCGCGCTACATGGCTGTGCTCGACCCGCTCAAGGTCACGATCACGACCTGGCCCGAGGGCGAGGTCGACAGGCTCACCGCGGTGAACAATCCCGAGGACCCCGGGGCCGGCACGCGCGAGGTGCCCTTCACCCGCACGCTCTACATCGAGCGCGCCGATTTCATGGAAGACGCGCCCAAGAAGTTCTTCCGCCTGAAGCCCGGCGGCGAGGTCCGCCTGCGCTACGGCTACTGGATCACCTGCCAAGAGGTCATCAAGAACGACGCCGGCGAAGTCATCGAGCTGCGCTGCACGCACGACCCGCAGACCCGCGGCGGCGACAGCCCGCCACCCGACGCCGAGGGAAAGGTCCGCAAGGTCAAGGGCACGATCCACTGGGTCAGCGCCGAGCACGCCGTGGAGGCCGAGGTGCGCCTGTACGACCGCCTCTTCACGACCGAGCAGCCGGGCAAAGCGACTGGCAATTTCCTCGACGATCTGAACCCCGACTCACTCAAGGTCGTACCCGGCCTCATCGAGCCCGCGTTGGCGGACGCCGCACGCGCAACCGGTCCGGGCCTGCGTGTGCAGTTCGAGCGCACGGGCTACTTCTGCACCGACACCGCGTCGACGCCAGACAAGATCGTCTTCAACCGCACGGTGACGCTCAAGGACTCGTGGTCGAAGCAGGCCGGCAAGTAGGCCTCGACCAGACGGGGCTGGCCGCATACACTACCTTTGCATCCGCTTTGTGATTGCAAAGGAATCCCCGATGAAGACCAACGAGAACGGCATCGACCGCACCATCCGAGTCCTCGCCGGCGGCGGCCTGGTCGCCGCGGCCTTCCTCGCCCTCGACGTCACCGCCGCCGCACCCCTCGGCATTGCTGCCGCGGCCGTCGGCGCGATCCTGCTCATCACCGGCCTCGTCGGCTTCTGCCCGGCCTACGGCCTGTGCAAGCTGAGCACCTGCAAAGCCGCGTGACTGGCACACGGGCCGAGCGCCGGGCGGCCTTGGTGCAGGCGTGCGGCCTGTGGGCGCTCGGCGGGCTGCTCGGCGGCGTGGTCTTTCTGCCGACGGTGCTCGGGACGGATGCCACCTCAAGCGAGCCCGTGCTCACGCTCGCGGCGTTGGCGTGCGTGGTGAGCGCGATCATGTTTGCGGTCGTCGCAACAACTGGACACACACGCAGCTTCATCGCCACGGTTTGGTTTCCCGTCGCCGCGTGTGCCTGGATCTCAGCGATGGGCGTGCGCGACGACTCAAACGCGATTTGCTGGTCGCTCGGGCTTTTTGTTGCGATATCGATCGCATTTGTCGGATGGCGCTCGGAGGTGCGGAGCGATCCTCTGCCCGGCAGATGCGCGATCTGCGACTACGACATGGCCGGGCTCGGCAACACGCAGTGCCCCGAATGCGGCACCGTTACGCCCGTCACATCGTCTCGCACACGCCCGGGCTGGTTGGGCTACGGCGGAGCATTCTGCGCCGTTGCGCACGCAGCGCTCGCGCTCGTGGGCATGATTGTCGCACTTCGGATCAGTGGTACGCTGTAGAGGGTGGCTGTCGCGCACGACAGTGTCGACCCGATCGATACAGATGGACGCAGAGCGCAC
>CAYQAD010000042.1:0-12803 GCA_964415125.1 uncultured Phycisphaeraceae bacterium
TCGGGCACGAGCTGTGGGACGCGACGGTGCGGTACGCGCCGGACTCGCAGCAGCAGTCCACGCCGCCGCAGACCGGCGAGAGCACGTTCGCGTTCGACACCGGCGGCGGCACGCAGCACATCACCCAGAGCAAGCAGACCGTCGGCACGTACGCGGCGTCGGGCACCACCGCGCCGGACTTCCAGGGCGCGATCGGCGTCACGCAGGACGCGGTCGAGGGCGTCGACATCACTGTGCCGATCTACCAGTTCAGCGAGACGCACTACCTGCCCGCCGCGGCGGTCACCAACTCGTACAAGGGCGCGCTCTTCAACCTCACCGGCAAGGTGAACAGCGGCGGGTTCCGCGGGTTCGCAGCGGGCGAGGTGCTGTTCCTTGGGGCGACCGGTGCCCGCCGTGGCACAGGCCCCGACGACGACTGGGAGATCACGTTCCGCTTCGCCGCGAGCCCGAACGTCACCGGGCTCTCGGTTGGCTCGATCAAATCTTCCGGGGGCGGCATCGCCAAGAAGGGGTGGGAGTACCTCTGGGTCCGCTACGCGGATCAGGAGGACACGAGCGCGAACACGATCGTGAAGCGTCCCGTCGCGGCGTACGTCGAGCGGGTGTACGACCAGGGCAACTTCGGAGGGCTCGGGATATGAGTCGGGGGGCCGGGCTTTCAGGACTTCGGCCTCCCGGGCGGCAACACGCTTCAGACGAACCTCGAGGTCAAGAACGAGGGTGCGTTCAGGATGACTTCCGGCATTGTCACCGCAGTGCTCTTTGATAACCGGGTCGGTGGCGAGACTTTCCTATCGGGTGGCGTGGTGCGGCTTGTGTCGACCGACCCCGGCAACAATCGCCCGCGCCTCTTCGACAATCGCGGGCGGCTTGAGATCACGGGTGCACGCGTCGAGGACGTTGACAGCTTCAAGACATTCGTGGGGAGTAGCACGCTGATCGGCGGCTCAAGCGTCGTTGAGGCTCTGTCTTTCAAGAACGAGGGCGGTGCGGTGCAGCGGGATGCTGCGCGGCTCTCGGTGCAGGACCTGGACAATCGCGCCACCGGCGACTTCTTGTTCCAGGGTGGTCGGATCGAGTTCGGAGATGTGTTCATCAATCAGGGTGGTGCGACGTTCGGCATGTCGGGCGGCGTGCTTCAAGGGCCGTCGGCGTCAAGCAGCGGCAGGGGTGATATCGAGAACGAGGGATCGTTCCAGGTTGCGGGTGGTCTGGTGCAAGCGATCGATGTCTTCAGGAACGGTTCCGGCGGGGTGTTTGACCTCGGTGGCGGCGACTTTCGCGTCGGTGCGATGAGCAACCGCTGGCAGGCGCAATTCTCCGGTGGTGTGCTCAACGTCCAGACGGACGTCGAGAACTCGGCCAACGCGATGCTGCGCGTGTTGCAGCAGGGGCGGATTGCGCGGACGGGCGTGCCCGGGGCGAGTGTGCCGTTTCGCAACGCGGGCGTGATGGAGTTGTTCGGCGGGACGATCGAGGGCTTCAACACCTTCGAGACGACATCCAGCGGCACGACAACGATCGGGGTGGCAGGCAGCGGTCGGCCCGCGCTGCTGAGCGTGCTCGACTTCACCACCAACGGCGACACAACGGTCGGCCCCGGTGGCAGGCTTCGGTCGAATGGTGTCGACGTGGGAGGCGGCGGGAGCCTTGTTGTTGCGGAGGGGGGTGATGTCACGCTCTCGCTGCTCGGCCGGGGTAATCTGGCCAATCGCGGCTCGATCGTCGTCGATGGCGCGAACGCTCGCCTGCGAGACATCGGGGACTTCGAGACTGTCGCGGGCTCGACGACCACGGTGGAAGATGGCGGCGTGGTTTCGAGTGTGACGCGGTACTTCAACAGCGGGCTTACGACCGTGGGGGGCGGTGGCCGGATCGCCGCTTCGCTCACCGAGGTTCGCGGCGGCGGCGAGATTCGCGTCGACGCGGGCGGTGTGCTCGCGAGCGGTGGCGGTGTGGTTGTGGAATCGGGCGCGACGCTGGCACTCGATGGCGGCGTGGTCGAGGTCGCGGGCGGCTTTGTTGAACTTGCAGGGGAGATGCTCGTCACGGGAGATGCGCGGGTGCTTTCCATCGGCGGGGGCGGCGCGGTGCTGACCGGGCCGGGCTCGGACATCGTGGCGGGTAGCGCGGCTTCTCTCGATGCGACGGTGTACGGCGGCGGCAACGTGTTCGGCGTCGACGGGCCGATCGAGCTTCTCGGGTCGGTGGTGCCCGGCGCGGGTGCGGCCGCGTTGACGGCGGGGCAGATGGACTGGATCGGCGATGTCTCGCTCGGGGACGGGGCGGAGCTTGTGCTTGAGCTGCTCGCGCTCGACTCGCACGACTCGGTGGAGCTGCAATCCGGAACGGCGACCCTCGGCGGCACGCTCAGGGTGCGGCTAGGCCCGGACTACGTGCCGGCGGATGGGGACATCTTCGAGATCGTGACGACGCCGGGCGGTGTGATCTCGGGACAGTTCGCCGCGATCGACGCGCCGGCGCTCACGGGCAATCTGTTCTTTGACGTCGAGTACAGCGACGGGCTCACGACGCTTCGGGTGGTGCCGACGCCGGGGGTGGTGACGCTGATTGGAGTCGCGGGGCTGATCGGGACTCGTCGGCGGCGATAGATCACGATCGGAGGCGCGTGTCGGCGGCGGTCGCGTGTGCGGCTGCCGTCGTACGCTGCGCATGCCCCGCATCCGAGGCGGGGCGGTGCGTCGGGTCGGCTACCGCACCTGGGTCATCTCGAAAAGCTCCACAGCCTCGACCGCCCCCTCGGTCGCGGAGCCGAAGGCCGACAGATGCGGCGCGTCCATGTGTGCTTGCCAAAGCGCACGGCTTTCCCATGTCTCGAAGAACATGAAGTGCTCGGGCGAGTCGTTGTCCTGGTGCAGGTCGTACCGAAGGCACCCTGCCTCGGCGCGCGTGATCGGCACGAGCTTCTCCAGTTCCTCGCGGACGAGATCCACCGCGTCGGGTTTCGCGCGGATGTGGGCGACAACGGTGAGGTGGGTGCTCATGGTCGGCATGGTAAACGCTGGTGGCGGCAAGCCACTCGCATCGCAGCTGTGTGGCATAGCTCTTGTCGTCGGCGGGCGTTCTGCCGCAATTGGCGCCAAGGCCGTCCATATTGGTGGAGCTCAGCGTTGAAGGACTGGCGGCTCGCGAGGCGAATGCGAAGACATGCTTTCTGCGGCATGGCATTCGACGCATACTGTTCTGCTCGGGCCGGGGAAGACCGCCCGAACGCCAATCGACCACCAAAGCCTCCAAGGAGTCACGAGTACATGCAGCACCATCTCACGATCGCGACCAGCCTTGTTCTCGCGGCCTTCGGCGGCACGGCATCGTCGGCTCTTGCTTCGGACTCGGCCTCGGCGTTGACCACGCCCGAGCCCTCGGCGCGGGCCGCGCAGACGCCCGGTGCGCTCGTGTCTCCGATCGCCGATGCGCTCGCGTCCGTGCCCGATGACGTTCGCGCCTTTGACATGCACATCTCGACGCTGGCGAACCCATTCATGCAGGGCCGAACGCCCGGCACGCCGGGTTCGGAGTTTGCCAAGGCGTACCTCGAGTTTTACTTCCGTGAGGCGGGGCTGGTGAAGCCGTTTGCGGAGGAGACGTCGAGCGGGCGTGCAGTCGCGGGCGAGATGTCGTACCGGCAGCCCTTCGAGATCTCGGGTCGCGCGGAGGTCGTCGCGCAAGCAATGACCGCGTTCGAGGCCGACGGCCAGCGCATCGGCCGGCTGCAGCCCGGCGAGGACTTCAACGCCACCGGCTTGGGGCTCGGCGGTGCGGCGCAGGGCCAGGCCGTGTTCGTCGGGTACTCCACCGTCAATGGCGAGTACGACGCGTACGCGCCGGCCGAGGACCTCGATCTGACCGGCAAGGTCGCGCTGATGCTCCGATTCGAGCCCATGAACGACCAGGGCATGAGCCGATTCACGGGCGGGCAGTGGTCGGCGGCGGCGGGCTTTAATGGCAAGCTCCGCGCGGTCGCCGAGCGCAATCCCGCAGCGGTGGTCATCATCAACCCGCCGAACACGGCCGACCCGCGCGCCACGCGCCTGATGCCGAGCGGCGGCGGGGGTCGGCCGATCCTCGACGTGCCCGTCCTGCACATGTCCGCCGCGGCCGGGCAGCGGCTGATCGCGGGTCTCGATGCGCAGGGACGATCGCTGGCGACCTTCCAGCAACTCGCCGACACGCAGCCGACGATCGTGGAACTCGACGGCACCGTGCAGCTCTACGCCGACATCGAGCGCACATCGCTCAAGCCGGAGAACGTCGCGGGGCTCCTGCCCGGCAAGGGTGACCTCGCCGACGAGTACGTCGTGATCGGCGGCCACTTCGATCACACGGGCAACGGCGGCTTCGGCGCGCCCACGTCGATCTCGCAGGTGCACGAGGGCGCCGACGACAACGCGTCGGGCACCGCGGGCGTCCTAATCCTGGCCGACCGTCTCGCCCGGACCTACGCGGAGCTCCCCGAGGGCGCGAGCGCCCGATCGATTCTGTTCATCGGTTTCGATGCGGAGGAGTCCGGGTTGAACGGCGCGTACCACTACGTCGCCAACCCGGTCGCGCCGATCGAGGACCATGTGCTCATGCTGAACCTCGACATGATCGGCCGCGTCGTCAATGGCGGGCTCTCGCTGCAGGGCGCGACGTCCGCCGTCGGCTTTGAGGATTGGCTGCAGCCGTACATGGACGCTTCGCCGCTGAACTTTGCCGTGTCGCAGACCGTCGGCCGCCGGTCCGACCACGCGCCGTTCTACTTCGAGGGCAACGTGCCCGTGCTCTTCGGGATCATAAACCCGCTGCACAACGACTACCACACCGACCGCGACGAGGCATGGAAGATCAACCGCGTCGGCAGCGTGCAGGTCATCGACTTCTTCGAGAACATCGCCACGGCGATCGCGCTCCAGCCTGAGCGGCTGCAGTACGCGGCACCCACCGCGCAGACCGCCGCCCCGCGCACACGCGTGGTCGTCGGCGTCCAGCCGCGCGACGTCCCGGAGGGCGGCGTGCTGCTCGCGAACGTCTCACCGAACACCTCGGCGTCCGCCGGCGGGCTCGTCGACGGAGACCGGATCATCGAGTGGGGCGGCAAGGAGGTCACCAACGTGACGGCGTGGGTCCAGATGCTCGCCCAGCACGAGCCCGACGACCTGGTCGACGTCGCGGTGATGCGCGACGGCAACCGCTTCGAGACAACGCTCACGCTCCGGCCGCGATAAGAACACGTCCAGCCCGATCGAGGAACGCCCCGACCGGCGGCTGCGCACCACCTAGGTTCGCACGGAGACGGTCACCCGCCGACGCTCATCCTCCTCGCGATGGAGCTTGACGGGCAGGAACGTCTCGATGACCGCGGCATTGGTCACCGAATGGCCCGTGAGGCTCCCCGTGCGGTAGGCCCCGCCCCCCGCGATCGCGAGGGGCAGCATGAGCTGGTCGGCCAGGTGCTTCCACACGGGCACGTCGGCGCTCAGGTACCGCCGAACGCTCGACGCGGCCCCGCGGGCGACCTTCTCGGCGGACACGCCGCGCTCGCCGAAGCCCGTGAACACCTCCGTGATGTCCTCGCGCGCAACCTCAATGCTGACGATATTCCCCGGGCCGACGCCGTCGTCGAGTTGCTCGAGCGCAACCTCTTCCTCGGCCCAGCCGAGCTTCTCGCGCAGCACGTGCGCCTCGCGCTTCGCGATCGAGCCTGGCAGGCCGGCGACCGTTGCGATCGCGCGTCTCCTCGTCACGGGCGTCGTATCAATGAGTTCCAGCGGGCGCAGTCGTGGCACCGGGGTAATATCCACACGGATCCTGCCGCCGCCCGCCGGATAAAAACCGTGTCGCTCGAGCTGCAAGTCGACGGCGGGGCCCATCCGGTTGATGAGCGGCAGGAATGCGCTCTTAAGGAAGTGCACGCTCGGCGCATGCATGTTGTGCGTGCCGCCGGACAGCGTGATGGTGGAGGGCTCGCTCGCGGTGAGCAGCGCGGGCAGGACGGTCTGCAGCACCAGCGTGGTGCTCCCCGCCGTGCCGATCGAGAAGTCGTACGAGCCGCCCTTGATATCGCCGGGCGTGAACTCGATCGCTGTCGAGCCGAGCTCGGCGCCCGCGACCTCTCCACCGCACGCTGCGCGTGCCGCTTCGACCGAGGTGAGGTGCTGCCGCATGAGCCCGGGCTTGGCCCGGCCTGCCCGGATGTTCTCGATCCGGAAGGGCTGGCCCGTGACCATGGAGAGCGCGAGCGACGTGCGCAGCACCTGCCCGCCGCCCTCGCCCTGTGCGCCATCGACACGGATCATCGCCACACTCCTGCCCGTCGCCGGCGCTTTGGTGCGCGCGGCGCCGCCTCACTCGCAGCGCCACCGCTCGCAGCGGGGCGGCGCCAGTCCTCGCGCATGATCCTGTTGATGAGCACGGCGGATGTGGCGTGCTCTCCCGCCATTACCTCGCGCACGATCTCGTGGCGGCTGCGCACGTGGGGGAACAGGCGATCGACGTAGTCCATCGCCACGTCCGACTGCAGCAACGGCACCTCGATCTTGATGTCGGCTCGGCCCGGCCGGATCAGCGCCGGGTCGAGGCGTTCGATGTGGTTGGTAGACATGATCAGGATCCGCCCGTTCTGCGGCGCGATGACACCGTCGATGCAGTTTAAGAAGCCGGAGAACGTGATGCCGTCGGCGTCCTCGCTCGAACGTTGGTGGAAGGCGCAGTCAACATCTTCGATGAGCACGATCGAGCCCTCACGCACACCCTCGAACGCGGTGAAGAGGTCCTCGTCCGATCGCATGTCCGCCAGCGGGATCACCGCGAGGCGGCGCTTGAGCTCGGAGGCGAGCGCGTGCGAGATGGAAGTCTTGCCCGTGCCGGGGTTGCCGTGCAGCAGAATGCCGAGGCGCCAGGGGATGCCCAGCCGCTCGTAGTCGTCGCGGCTCTCGGTGAACTCCCGCACGCGTGCTGCGAAGTCCTCGAAGAAGCGTGGCGGCAAACACAGCGTTCGCGGCTCGCGCAGCGGCAGCGTGATCGTGGAGCTTGCGCCGTACTTGCCGCACAGGTCGACCCGCTGGCGGTCTTCCATGACGTTCGCCCGCTGCTTGGTTGCGCTGAGCATGCGCGCAAGATCCGCCGGCGTGGCGAAGAGCACCTCCACGCGGATGATGAACCGGCGGACGAGATCCGCGCTTCCGCCCCCGGCCGCCTCCTCGCGGCGGATCGACACGCGGCACCATTTGCCGTGGACGCGTGCCCAGAAGCTGTCCGAACCGGCGGCGAAGGCCGACGCGGCAGCGCGTTCCTCGTAGTCGTCGGTCGTGCTGCGCACCTCGAGCGTTCGCGGGCCTCCGGGTCGGCGCGCGTGCTCGGTCAGCAGGCCGAGCCACGCGTCGTAGAGCGGGTGCTTCTCCCGGATCTCGATGACGCGCGTGAAGATGCCCCGCGCCAAGGAGAAGACGCGGTCGGGCAGCGCGCGGAGCTGATAGCCGATCCAGCCGGCGATCATGAGCGTGAGTCCGCCTTGCACGACGGGCGATTCTTTGATGATGTTCTGTATCCAGTCCATGATGCTTCAAGGTCAGTGCGCGCAGCGACAGCGCCGCCGCGAGGTCGTCAGCATGATGCCGCGTTCCGCAAATGGGCGGAACCGGACGAACGGCGCACCATCTCGACGATGGCGGCCTCACGAGGTTGTCATGTGGGGGGTGGCCCCACCGGCGTCGCCGGCGGAGCGGCGACAGGTTACGTTGAAGCTTGGTTTCCGTGCAGCAATGGGCACCTCCTGTCGGGGACGCAAGTATCGGCGCCTCCGATTCCATGTCAAGCGCAATTCAGAAAGTCATAGAAACTCTTCGCGCGGCGTGTGCATGCCTAGTCGTCGGGCTTGTCGCCGTCCTTGATGACAAACGTCGCCTGGAGCCGTGCGACTTCGCTCGCGAGCCCGGCGGCCTTCACGGATCTGAGTACCTCGTCGAAGTCCTTGTACGCAGCGGGCGCCTCGTCGATGGGGTAGTTGCGGCAGTTCGTCAGGATGTCGCGCTCGGAGAACGACGCGTTGATCGCCGCCTGGTCGAGCGTGCGAGTCGCGGCCTTGCGGCCCATGACTCGGCCGGCGCCGTGGTTCACGCTGAAGCACGAGAGCTCGGCGCCCGGATCGGCAACCATGACCGCCGAGCCCGCCTGTGGGTTGCCCGGGAGCAGGATGGGATGGCCGGTTGCTTCGAAGGGCGTGCCCTTGAGCGCGTGATGGCCGGCGGGGAAAGCGCGCGTGGCACCCTTGCGGTGCACCCAGTGCGGCTTGCCGTCGATGATCTCCTTGCGCGCAACGTTGTGGCTGATGAAGTACACGAGCTTGCCGTTGATGCCCGGGAAGACCTCCTGGAACGCTTCGAGAATCAGCGCGTTGATGAGCAGGTGGTTGAGCGTTGCGAAGTTCGCGCCGATCGCCATGTCGTCGAGGTACTTGCATGCCTCCTCGGTGCCGAGTGGGGCGTGGACGAGTTGGCGGTCGCCGCCGGGCAGCGGGATCCCCCAGGTCTTGAAGTGCTGCTCGAGCGCCTTGAACTGCCCCGCGGCCATGTCGTGCCCCAGGCCTCGCGAGCCGCAGTGGGAGAGGAACGCAACGCCGCCGTCGCGCAGGCCGAACACTTCGGCCGCCTCGCGGGCGCGCTCGCCCTCGCTGACTCGAACGATCTCGCACTCGCCGAAGTGGTTCCCTCCGCCGTAGGACCCGAGCTGGCGGATCTTCTTGGGAAATCTCTCATAGAACCGGGCGTCGCCCTTGTGGAGCTCGAGGCGGGCGCGCAGCGCGTCGGCCGAGCCGTCGTGCCCGGTATGGATGCTGTCCTCGCACCGATCGGCCCACTCGGGCGGAATGCCGAGCACGCGGCAGACCTCGTCGGTCGCACCCTCGGTGACGACGCGCGTGCCGACCTCGTGCGAGACCTCGCGTGACTTCGGCGCGTGCCGCTGCCCGCGCCCCGCGCCGGTCGGCGTGCGCTCACAGATCGCGTCGATGATCGCGCGCCGCGTGCGAGCGTCGCGCACGGCCTCCTCGTCGAGATCGAGCGCGAGAAGGCTCATGGAGCACTTGATGTCAACGCCGACGGGCCCGGGGTAGATGTGCGAAGGGCTCGCCATCACGCACCCGACCGGCGTGCCGTAGCCGACGTGGGCGTCGGGGTTCAGGACAAGGTGCGACACGCCGGGCGCCATAGCCGAGTTGACGGTCTGGCGCAGGCAGCCCGCGTCAAAGGTCTCGCGGATCGCCGGCGTCCCGATGACGGTGACGGGCTTGCGGTCGTCCGGCAAGGGAAGGATGCCGGTTGCCTCGCCGGTCTCGATGATCGTGGTTGTGTCGCTTGCCATGTCGATCTCCTGGGTTGGAAAGATACTGCGAGCAACCCCGGCGGTTTCTGAATCCGCGGCTTGCCCTCTGGATAGGTCGCTCTGCGGCCGAGGCGTCGAGCGTTGCGTGCGTCCCCGCGCGTCTCACGCTGGGCGTTGGTGTGCAAAGCGCTGCGCCCGCGTTGGCGAACGCGAGCGCGTTAGTGGGCGGCCTGGCCCTTGCGGATCAGCGAGCCGACCTGGTCGGCGAGGTCGCCCGAGCCGAGCACGAACGTCGCGTCGGTGCCCTTGAGGATCTCCTGCAGGGTTTCCAGCTCCTTCATTCGCGCGAGCACCGGGTTGTCCGCGAGGAGCTTCGCGGTGTTTGCCTGGCTGCGCGATGCCGCGGTCTCCTCGCGACGGCGAATGAGGTTGGCCTCGGCCTGCTTCTCCGCGACGATGACCTCGTTGAGGATCACCTTCATGTCCCCGGGGAGGATGATGTCTCGCAGGCCGACGCCCGCGACCGCCACGCCGAAGGCGGCCGCTCGCGTCGCCAATCGGCTGCGGATCTCGTTGCCCACGTCGTCCTTGTCGCTGAGCAGCTTCTCGAGGCTTCGCCCGCCGACGGCGGCGCGGAGCTGGAGTTGCGCCTCGCGATAGAGCGACTGGGTCCAGTCGGCGACTTCCGTGACCGCCTTGACCGGGTCGGTGACGCGGTGCGTCGCGACGAGGTTGACCCGCAGCGTGACCTTGTCGGCCGTCATGATCTCCTGCCCCTGGATGTCGGCAACGTGCTCTCGCAGATCGACGGGCTTCCAGGTGACGGCCGGCCCGCCTCGCCAGTACACAAAGTGTCCCGGTCCGAGCTGGTCGACGAGCTTGCCCTCGCGGAAGAGCATGACGCGTTCGTGGGCCTCCACGCGGACGCCGTTGAAATACTTCGCGCCCGCGGGGAAGTTGAGGATGGACTCGAGCCGGGGGTGCTCGAAGCGGGGCTCGTTCACGTTGTGCCGCTCGACCTCGACCGCTGCCGGCCCGCTCCAGTACGCGTGGAGGCCGGGGCCGAGCACGGCTTCGAGCCGACCGTTGACCCAGGCGAGGGCGCGCTCGTCGTCCTTCAGGTCGACGATCGTGAGGCGGGATGCCAGCTGCGGCTCACGCGTGAGGGCTTCGAGCCGATCGTGCGTGAAGCGGGGCGTCAGCGTGTCCACAACCTCGAAGGTGTCGTGCCGACGGAGGGGCCAAGTTGCAACGCGGTGTGCACCGGGGTCGAGCACCGCCCGGAGGTCGCCGTGGCGGAACCACAGGCCGAGTTCGTGCTTGCGGATTCGGAGTGTCTTCATCATCACGTGGGCTCCTTTCGTTGGGCTCGTGATGCGTGCGAGTGGGGGAGTTGCTTCGAATGCGAGCCAAGGGGTTCCTTGCGCTGCCCGCCCGTTTCTGCGGCGGGGTCCGGGTTGAGGCCCGACGCACGCCGCTCGTGCGCTCGCGGCGTGTCGCCCCATCGGCTCGCCGGTGGCGGGCGTCTTGGGGGAGGTGCCGCGAGCGTGTCGCGTCGATTGCCGGGCCGGTATCCGCCGGACCACGGGCCGCGTCGCCGGTGCTTCCCTCCGCCGGAGCGCCGCGGGGCGGCGTGCCGACAGCCGGGTCGCGGCGGGCATGCGGTTCGGTGGGCCCTTGGCCCACGGTGTGCTTTGGCCAGTCTGCTCTGGGCGGGATTCGAACCCGCAGGTCTTGCGACCCTGACCGTCCGTCATCTGGTTCAGAGATGCGGGTTGCGTGCCGGACTCGAACCGGCAACAGCCGAGGGGTAACTCGGTGCTCTACCAATTGAGCAAACGCTTCATGTCCGCCGGCAGAACCCGTGTTCGCGAAACGCGGGACGCCGAGAGGCGCCGCGTCGCCGGACGGCGGGGCATGACAAAGGGGTGGGTGATGTTGAACTCGCCGCAGCACGGGCCCTGGTCGAATCGCGAGGCGGCCCGCAGTGCGTGGACCTCGCTGGGGCGGAGGCGGCGGCGTGTGTTGTGGATCGATCGGGCTTCCATGGTCGGCCTCCTGTCGTGAATGACGGGAGGCCCTTATGCACGACGCGTGCCAGCCTCGTCGGCCGGAGACGCCAGAACAAAAAACACCGTTTGGAGGCTGTGAACGCGGATGGCGATCGTTGCAGGTGCAGCGTCGCGTTTGGAATGTCGATACAATTGTATCGTATCTGATCTCGATTGATCGTGAGGTACCTTGGCAGCTCGCAAGTCCATCCCGCGTCCGACGGTGGTGCTCGGCATCCTCGGGACCACGCTCGACACCGGGAAGGGCCCCAAGCGGTGGGAGCGCTGGCGGCCGACCGTGTCGCTCTGCCAGCACGAAGATCTCCTTGTCGATCGCCTCGAGCTGTTGCACGATCAGCGGGCGTCGCGCCTCGCGGAGACGATCATCGCGGACATCGCGTCGGTCTCGCCCGAGACGCGGGTCGTCCAGCACCTCGTGGACATCACCGACCCGTGGGACTTCGAGGAGGTCTACGGCTCGCTGCACGAGTTCGCGGCGGGTTACGACTTCGACACCGAGCGCGAGGACTACCTCGTCCACATCACCACGGGCACGCACGTCGCGCAGATCTGCAACTTCCTCCTCACCGAGGCCCGCTACTTCCCCGCGCGGCTGATCCAGACCAGCCCGCCCCGCGGCAACAAGGGGCGAAGCACCGACAGCCCCGGGCTGTTCAGCATCATCGACCTCGACCTTTCGCGGTACGACCGCCTCGCGGCACGATTCGAGCGCGAGCACACCGACGCGATCGCCTCGCTCAAGGGGGGCATCGAGACGAGAAACCCGTCGTTCAACCGGCTCATCGAACGCATCGAGCACGTCGCGGCACGGACGACCGATCCGATCCTGATCACGGGGCCCACGGGTGCCGGCAAGTCACGCCTGGCGGGGCGGATCTTCGAGCTCCGCAAGCATCGCCGGCTGGTGCGGGGCGAGCTCGTCGAGGTGAACTGCGCGACCCTTCGCGGCGATGGCGCGATGTCGGCGCTCTTCGGGCACAAGAAGGGCGCGTTCACCGGCGCGGCCTCCGACCGCGCGGGACTGTTGCGGTCCGCCGATGGCGGCACGCTGTTCCTCGATGAGATCGGCGAGCTCGGGCTCGACGAGCAGGCAATGCTGCTCCGGGCGATCGAGGAGAAACGGTTCCTCTCGCTCGGTGCCGACACGGAGACATCGAGCGATTTCCAGCTCATCGCGGGGACCAACCGCGATCTTGCGGAGCGCGTACGCAGCGGCGAGTTCCGGGAGGACCTGCTCGCGCGGATCAACCTTTGGACCTTCGAGATGCCCGCGCTGCGTGATCGCCCGGAAGACATCGAGCCGAACCTTGACTACGAGCTGGAGCGATACGCGCGGGACCGCGGGCAGTTCGTGCGGTTCAGCGCCGAGGCGAGGTCGGCGTTTCTGGCGTTCGCGACCGGGCCCGA
>CAYQAD010000043.1:0-12791 GCA_964415125.1 uncultured Phycisphaeraceae bacterium
GACGCCCGCCGCCGCGTGCGCACGGCCGCGGCGCGAGCGCTCGCCTCGGTCGACGATCCCGAGGCATCCCACGCGGTGCTGCGCGACGCCCAGGCAACACTCGCGCGATCGGCCAGCGAGCTCCGAGCGCTCGCCGCCGCCGATCGCGCGGCCGGCGTCCCCGACTGGCTCGACGATTCGGCCCGGTCCCTCGCCGATGCCGTCGTGGCCGCCGAGACCAGCGGCAACCCCGCGCCCGACGTGCCAAGCCTCCCGCCCATGCGCGCGCCCCTGCACCTGAGCTACACGCGCATCCAGGACTACCTGACCTGCCCGGCGTGCTTCTACGTCCGGCATGTGCTGGGCCTCTCCGGCGAGGACAGCGACGCCGCGTCGGTCGGCACGCTCGTGCACGAAGCCCTCGCCGAGTACGCACGGCGTTGCCAGGCCGCCGACGCCGACGGCGTGCCCGCACCCCAAATCGAAACGTTGCACGCGATCGCCGACACCGCGTACTTCGACTCGCTCAAGGCGGGCGGCGTGCCGGACAAGCAAGCCCTCGCGCGCGCCAAGGCGCTGCTCGATGTCTACGCCCAGGAGCTGCACGACCCGGCCGCGAACATCCTCGAGATCGAGCACTCGGCCCGCGTGCCCTACGTCACGGGCGACCACCTGCACTCGCTTCAGGCGAAGATCGACCGCCTTGATCAGATCGATGCCGGTCTTCGCATCGTCGACTTCAAGACCGGGCACCCATCCAAGAAGCTCACCGAGCCGGCCGCCAACGACCTGCAGCTCGGCATCTACGCCATGGCCGTGGCCGAGCGTTTCCCCGACGCCGCGGGCATCGCCGAGTACTGGGTGCTCTCCACCGGGCAGCGCGGCACGATCGCGCTCGACGAGCTCAGGCTCGACCGCGTCCGCAAGGAGATCGACAAGGCAATCGCGGGCATGCTCGCGGGCGACTGGCAGCGGGGCAAAGACTGCCGAGGCCTGTGCGACTTCATCGCCAACCGCCCTCGGCACGAGGCCGCCCCGTCGCAAAACCCCACAGCCTCGCCGCACGATCTTGATCCGGACGCTCCGCCAGATGCCGTCGACCCCGACGGCGTGAACCCAGATGCCTTCAACCCAGATCTGGCGGGCCGGTAGACCATGCCGATGCGTTCTTGCGTGTGGTTCATCATGCTGGTGCTCGCCTGCCCCGCGCTGGCCTCGCCCGAGTGCGGCCCTTCGCCGGCGGCCGAGGTCACCGGGCTGCACGTCCACCAGCCGCTCGACATGTGGACCGCCGAGTTCTCCAACGGCGTCGTGGTGCATGTCCGCCACGACCCCGCGATCGGCGGCCGCGTGCGCGTCGCGATCAACCTCGGCGCGGGCCGGCTCGCCGAGCCCGAAGCCTCGGCCGGCGTGACCGACGCCCTCGCGGCAGCGATCGCCTCGCCCGAGTTCGTCGGCATCAACGACAGCCAGCGCAGCACGCTCCTCACGCCCGTGCGCGGCGAGCGCACCACGATCGAATCCATCGGTGCCGACGACGGGCTGCTCATCCTCATCGAGTCGCCCACGCCCTTTGTCGCCCACGCCATGCGGCTCGCCCACGAGCTGCTCACCGACGCCGACATCAACGAGGCCGAGCTCGCAGCGCACAACGCGTCCGTCGCGATGCCCGTCGGCTTCCGCGACGCCTACCAGCGCGGCTTGCGTGAGGTCATGGGCCTGCCGGGCGCATCCGATCGGCCGGTCGCCGCCGACGTGGTGCGCGCGCACCTCGCCGAGCTGCGCGCGTCGGCCCCGATCGAGATCGCGATTGTCATGGGCGCCACGCCGCAGCAGGGGATCGATGCGGCACGCATCGCCGTCGCGGCGCTACCGCCGCGCCCCGCGCCCTCAAGGTTCACGTGGGCCCAGGTGGTCGACGTCGATCTTCCCGCGTTGCCCGTCGCGATCACGCGCACGCACGGCGACCCCCAGCCGCTCGCAGCCGTCATGCGCGGCGCGATCGCCCAGCAGCCGGAGGGCCAGCGCGAGCGCGACATGGTCCACTTGCTGCGCTCGCTCTACGTGCTGGGCACCGTGGTCGACGCCCGGCTGTCCCGCGTGCGGGGTGTCGACAGCGCGTCGACACGCGTGAACTTCGTCACGCCCTACGACCGCACGCTCATGGTCAACACGATCGTCGTCTGCGAGCCGAGCGATGCGGCCCGCATCGGCACCGCGATCGAGACGTGCCTGCTCGCGCTCGCTCGAGAGGGGCCCACCGCCGAGGAAGTCGTCGCGGCCGCCGAGCGATTCACCCAGCGCCGGGCCGAGGCCCGCGAGGACCCCTGGTTCTGGCCCATCGTGCTCGCCAAGTCACGCTGGCACGGCATCTCCCTCGACGCCTTCGCGGAGGGCCCCGAGGCCTACGAGCGCCTCACCGTCGCCGACATCCAGCAGGCTGCGCGCGCAACACTCACCGAAGACCAGGGCATCGCGCTGGACCTCTATCCCGAGCCCGGGCGAAGCCAATAGAACGCCTCGCCGGCGTTCCTACTCGAGGGCCGCGGCACCCGAGATGATCTCGGTCAGCTCGGTGGTGATCTGAGCCTGGCGGGCACGGTTGTAGTCGCGCGTCAGGAGCTTGCCCATCTTCGAGGCGTTGTCCGTGGCCGCCTTCATCGCGACCATCCGCGCAACGTGCTCGCTCACGATCGCATCGCTGAAGACCTGCACGAGCGTCGCCTTCACCGCCGCGGGAAGCAGCGTGTTGAGCAGCTCGCCGGCCGACGGGCTGAACTCGAACTGCTCGGTGCGCCCGGACGCCGAGTCGTCCGCGTCCTTCTCGGGCGCGGTGAACGGCAGCAGCGTCATCACCTCGGGCGTCTGCTTGCCCGCCGAGATGTACCGCATGTAGATGATCTTGACGCTCGCGACCTCGCCGCTGACGAACCGCTCGATGTACGACTCGGCCAGCGCGTGGATGTCCTCGATCGCGGGCTTGTCGCCGAAGTGGACGTGGTGGGTCGACACGTCGATCTTGTTGAACTTGAGCACGCCCGCGCCCTTCTTGCCGACGACCTCGATCTCGCCGTTGGCCGCTGTGGGCGAAGCGCGGAAGTGGCGGAGCGTCGTGCGGAGCAGCGAGCCGTTGTACGGGCCGCACAGGCCCCGGTCGCTGGTGATCACGAGCGTCAGCTCCCGGCCGTCGCTGCTGGCCTCTCGCAACAGCGGGTGGTCGATGCCATCGCCGCCCGCGAGCTCGGCCACGAGCCCGAACAGGCTCTCGGCGTACGGCTTGCCCGCGGTCGCCCGCTGCTGGGCGGCGCTGAACTTCGCCGTGGCGATCATCTGCATCGTCCGGGTGATCCGGCGGATGTTGCCAACCGCCTTCATACGCTTCTTGATCTCGCGTGACTTGCCCATAGGCGGGGATCGTAGCCCGCTCCGAGCCGGTTTCCGCGCCCCCCAGCCGCTCTCGCGGGCCCCCGCTTGCCCCGGCCCGTCGGGCCCGCAACCCTTCCCTCCACACAGGGGTACCACCGGGCCGCGGCCGAACTCGTCCGGGCACCCCCGTCGGCACACACCCCAGGAGACCTCAGCCCATGCGCCTCTCGACCCTCGTCCAGACCATCGCGATCGCCGGCCTCGGCCTGTTCGCGACGTCCCACGCCCAGCCGCTCGAGGCCGACACCGCACCGGTGACCGGCACGCTCGATAACGGCATGTCCTACATCGTCCTGCCCCACGACAACCCCGCCGGCCGCGCTCGCGTCCAGATCGTCGTCTCCTCCGGCTCGCTCAACGAGCTCGAGTCCGAGCGCGGCATCGCCCACTACCTCGAGCACATGGCCTTCAACGGCTCCGAAAACTTCCAGAAGAACGAGGTCATCGCCTTCTTCGAGCGCATGGGCCTCACCTTCGGCAAGCACCAGAACGCCTTCACCGGCCTCAACGTCACCGCCTACGACCTCACCCTCCCCGACGCCGAGACCGACACCCTCGCCGACGCCTTCCGCTTCTTCGCCGACGTCGCCACACGCATCAGCTTCCTCCCCGAAGCCATCGACGACGAGCGCGGCGTCATCCTCGAAGAGCTCCGCACCAGCCTCGGCCCGCAGCAGCGCATCCAAGAGCAGCTCTTCGCCCGCCTCTTCCCGGGCTCACTCCTCGGCGAGCGCTTCCCCATCGGCACCGAGGAGCACATCAAGGGCTTCGACCGCGAGGACTTCCTGGGCTACTACAGCCGCTGGTACGTCCCCGAGAACATGACCATGATCGTCGTCGCCGACGCCGAGCCCGGCCCCATCGTCGAGGAGATCACCAAGGCGTTCGGGCAGAAGGAAGCACGCGCTTCGGCCCAGCGGCCCGTCGTCGACGTGCCCAGCCCCGAGGCGTTCGAGTCGATCATCATCACCGACGCCGAGCTCGAGACCGCCAACCTCTCCTACATCGTCACGCTGCCCCCCGCCGCGCCCCGCACCACCGAGCAGGCCGCCCGCGACCGCATGGTCATCCAGCTCGCCTCGGCCGCCTTCAACCGCCGCATGCAGGCCAAGACCCAGGCCGGCGAGTTCGAGGGCCTCGGCGTCAACGCGGGAATGATCCCCACCATCTTCGACGCCCTCGGCTACTACACCGTCGGCGCCGTGGGCCAGCCCGCACAGTGGCAGACGCTGCTTGCCGAGGCGACCACCGAGATGCGTCGTGCGGTGCTCCACGGCTTCACGCCCGTCGAGATCGAGGACGCCCGCCAGCAGATCCTCTCCGGCGCTCGGCGCTTCGCCGAGGTCGAGCCCACGCTCGACGCGGACGTGTTCGTCAACCGCTACCGCGAGGCCGTGCTCGCCGGCGAGCCCATCCGCTCGGCGGCCCAGGACCTCGAGCTCACCGAGCGCCTGCTGCCCGGCATCACCGCCCAGGAGGTCTCCCTCCGCTTCGCCGACATCTTCGGCGCCGAGAACCTCCGCCTCGTCCTGACCAGCAAGATCTCGGACGACCTGCCCAGCGAGAGCGAGCTGACCGCCCTCGCCACCGAGGCCCTCCGCGCCACGCCCGACGCGTACGTCGATCCCGATCGCGCCGACGCGCTGCTCGCCCAGATCCCCGCGCCCGCCGAGTACGTCGAGGTCACCCACCACGAGCCGACCGACGTCTGGACCGCCCACCTCGACAACGGCGCCCTCGTCCACTTCAAGCACATGGACGAGAAGAAGGACTCGGTCTGGGTGAACATCACCCTCGCCGGCGGCAAGCTGCTCGAGGACCCGGGCGACCACGGCATCACCGACGCCGCGGGCGTCGCCCTCGGCTCGCCCGCCACCAGCACCCTCTCGTCGAACAACATCACCAACCTCATGGTCGGCAAGAACATCTCGGTGTCCGGCAATGCCGGGCTCGACGCCGTGACCGTGAGCGTCTCGGGCGATGTTGACGACCTCGAGACCGGCCTCCAGCTCGCGCACCTGCTCATCACCGACGCCAAGATCGAGCCCGCCGCCTTCGATAACTGGAAGAAGGGCCAGACCCAGGCGATCAAGCAGCGCAAGAGCCAGCCCATGGGCGTCTTCCAGGAGCGCATGATGCAGGCCATCATGCCCGCCGGCGAGCGCCGCATGAGCCCCCTCGAGCTCGAGGACCTCGAGCTGCTCACCATCGACGCGGCCCAGCGCCGCCTCGACATGCTCATGGCGATCAGCCCCATCGAGGTCGCCGTCGTCGGCGACATCGACCGTGACCGCGCGATGGAACTCATCGCCACCTACATCGGCAACGTGCCCGCCCGCGAGCGCATCAGCGACTCGCTCTACGAGTCCCGCCGATACCTCGATCTGCCCACCGGGCCCATCGTCAGCGAAACCACCGTCCAGACCCAGACGCCCATGGCGATGGTCGTCGCCGGCTCCTACGGCCCCGACGCCCGCAACACCCGCGACGTCCGCCTCATGAGCATGGCCCAGAAGATCCTCTCCACCCGCATGCTCAAGAAGATCCGCGAGGAGAAGGCCCTGGTCTACTCCATCGGCGCGTTCTCCAACCCCTCGAGCGCCTTCCGCGACATGGGCATCTTCGCCGCCGGCGCACCGACCGACCCGGCCCGCGCCAGCGAGCTCGCCAGCGCCATCCACGAGGTCTTCGACGAGTTCGCCCTCAACGGCCCCACCGGCGAGGAGGCCGAGATCGCACGCGGCCAGATCCACAACGAGATCGACGAGAACCTGCTCCAGCCCGGCTTCTGGGCGGGCCAGCTCAACGGCGCGGTCTACCGCGACCGCTCCCTCAACGACCTCGCCGATCCCAAGGCCAACTACGACCCCTTCACCGCCGAGGACATCCGCGACGCCTTCGCTCGCTACTACCAGCCCGACAGCCAGTGGACGGTTGTCGTGACTCCCGAGCCCGCCGAGGCCCCGGCCGCCGCGGATCCCGCGACCAACTAAGACGCGACCAACCAAGACGCAGCCGCACATCCCCGCACGAAACAGCCCTCGGCGCGAGCCGAGGGTTTTTCATGCGCCCGTGTCGTCGCCTTGAGTGTTTTCATCATCGCCCAGCGCAAGCCCATCCCACGCGAGCGCGATGCCCTCGGGCAGCTCCGCATCGCCCGCCGCGTGCTGCACGTCGTGGCTCATGTGCACAAGCCACGTCTGCTGCGCACCGATCCGGTGCGCCACACCCACTGCCTGCCCGACCGTGAAGTGCGTCGCGTGCTTTCGATAGCGCAGCCCATCGAGCACGAGTGTCTCCAGACCCTCGAGCCGACCCCACGTCTCCGGCGGGATCGCCGAAACGTCCGTGCAATACGCCATCGGCAGCACGCCGCCTCCATCGACCAGTCCCGCCGACTCGATCCGAAAGCCCAGGATCGGCAGCCGACCGTGCAGCAGTCGCACCGGCTCGATCCGCAGGCCCCACAGCTCGATCACCTCGCCCACCGCGAGCGTCCGCGGGATCAGGCTCGCCACGAACGAGTCGTTGACGTTCCGGTCGCGATCGAAGATGTGCTGGTACACACGCCGGAGGTGGTCCATGGTCTTGGGATCGGCCCACACGTCGATCGGCTCGCCCATGATCGCGTTGAAGCGCCGCACCTCGTCCACGCCCCACGTGTGGTCCACGTGGTTGTGCGTGAACAGGATCGCATCGACGCGGTCCATGCCGTGTCGCAGCGCTTGCTGTCGCAGGTCGGGCCCCGCGTCGATCAGCAGCACACGCCGGTCGCCGCGCGGGTCGATCCACTCGAGCATCCCACTGGTGCGGAGGCGCGTGTCGCGCGGGTCGTCGCTCGTGCACACGTCACACCCGCACCCGATCGATGGGATGCCCGCGCTGGTGCCGGTGCCAAGAAAAACGAACCGCATGCGCCCCACGGTACGCCGCCAAACACGAGACATGGCGTCGGGTGGGATCGCATGCGGTCCGAAGGAGGTGACCGCCGAGGGTGGGCGTGCCCCTTACGGGCAGCCGGCCGACCAGAGCGTCAGGTAGCAGGAGAAGTCGCTGAGATCGACGCCGTCGCCCGCGCCGCCGGGGTCGCACGAGCCCGTGGCGGTCACGTCGGCCCGGGCGGCGCCCGATGACCAGAGCGTGAGGTACATCGAGAAGTCGCTCAGATCGACCACGCCGTCGGGCACGCCGCTGGCGCTGCCCGTGGTCGTCAGGTCGCCCAGGCACGCGGGCCCGGAATCCACGCCCAGCGTGATGGTCTGGTTGGCATCGACGTCCCAGAGGGTCGTGACCCGCCCGTCGGTCCAGCGCACGTGCAGCACGTCGATCGTGCTCGCCCCGTCAAGGCCGAACGCCGCCGACAGCTCGCTCGTGCTCAGGAAGCTCGAGCCCGCGTCGATCACTCGGCGTTGCATCACGCCGCCCGCGTGGATGTCGACCACGCTGCCGATGCCCGCGGTGGGCAGCGTCGCCTCGCCGGCCGTGTCGAGGAAGACGCGAAGCCACGTCGCGCCGGGGTTGTTTTCGATCGCTTGGCTCGAATAGAGCACGGGCGGGCCGTTGAGCTGGAAGACCAGCGCGTCCTGGTCGCCGTCGTTGTCAAAGTCGAGTCGCATCGCGCCCCGGCCCTGTTCGGGCGCCCCCACGCCCGCCGCCGCGCCCACCTCGACGAACGAACCGGTGCCGTTGTTCTCGTAGACGTAGCACGGATCGGTCGCCCACTGGAAGACGCCCACGAGGTCGGCGTACGTCCAGCCGTTGACCTCGAAGAGGTCCTCGTCGCCATCGAGATCGAAGTCCGCCGAGACCACGCCCCAGCCCCAGCCGCCATCGTTCACGCCCGTCGCGTTCGAGACCTCCGCGTACGCGTGCGTGCCGACGCACATGTACAGCATGTTGCCCGTGCCGGGCACGTCGCCCAGATTCGGCTCGAGCGAGTGGATGCTCGTGACGTACCAGTCGAACAGCCCGTCGTTGTTGTAGTCGCCAACGGTGTGGCCCATGCCGTTGCCATCGAGGCCCGTGCCCGAGGCGACGGTCATGTCCGTGAACGTGCCGTCGCCGTTGTTCGCCAGGTACTTGCTCGTCCCGAAGTCGCTGGCGATGAGCAGCTCCGGATAGCGGTCGCCGTCCATGTCGACGAAGCGCGGCGCGAAGCCACGCGAGGCGTTCTGCACGATGCCCGCCGCGTCGGACACGTCGGTGAACGTGCCGTCGCCGTTGTTTCTGAACAGCCGGTCGGCGTCGCTCGCCTTCATCCACCCGGCGACGTACATGTCAAGATCGCCGTCGAGGTCGTAGTCACCCCATGCCGATCCAAAGCCATCGGGCATGATCGCGCTGGACGTGTCCACGCCCGCCGCCGCCGCGACGTTGACGAAGCCCGAACCCGTGTTGCGGTACAGCCGGTGCTGCCCGAAGCTCGGAAAGATCGACGTGGCGCCGAGGCTCGTGACGTAGATGTCCATGAGCCCGTCCCCGTCGTAGTCGGTCGCCGACGCGCCGATACCCAGGTGCTGGCTCGCCAGCCCCCACGCGGCCGCCTGATCGGTGAACGTTCCGTCGCCGTTGTTGATCATGAGTCGGTCGGGCGCCGCGCCGCCGCCGATCAGGAAGATGTCTTGCCAGCCGTCGTTGTTGAAGTCCGCGACCGCGCCGCCGCCGGTCATGGTGTGCAGCCGCGCGCCGACCTGATTGAAATTCGTCGACGTCTGGTGCGTCGCGCCGCTCAGCCCCGCCGCCGCGCTCACGTCGGAGAACGACACCTGGCCAGCCGCGAACGACACCGCGCACGCCAAACCAGCGCACGCAACAAAGACCTCAAGACCACGCATGGGAACCCCCTCAAACTTATGTTCGGACACGCGCCGCGATCGCGGCACCCGCTGTGGCTACAACAACGAGGCTCCCAGAGTACCGGACCTTGAGGTCCATTCAATGGGGAACGCCCAGCTCGTTACGCCGGCCGACGAGAACCCACGCGATTACCGGGCCTCAGGGTGGGGATTCGCCTAGCCGACCTGCTCCCGCTTGAGCTCTCGGCTCATGAGCTTGGCGATCGCGTCGATCGGGTCGGTCTTCTCGAAGAGCACCGCGTGCACCGCCGCGGTCAGGGGCATCTCCACCCCGTGCCGATCCGCCAGCTCCAGCACGCCCGCGGTCGTCGCGACGCCCTCGACCACCCACTTGCTGCGCGCGAGGTATTCCTCGAGCTTCTCACCCTTGCCCAGCGCCTCCCCGCAGGAGCGATTCCGCCCCTCGGGGCTGAAGCACGTCGTCGCCAGGTCACCCACGCCCGCGACCCCGAAGAAGGTCTCGGTGCTCGCCCCCATCGCGATGCCAAGCCGGGCGACCTCCGCCAGCCCACGCGCGAGCAGTGCGCTCTTGGCGTTGTACCCCGCCTGAAGCCCATCGACGATGCCCGCCGCGATCGCGATGACGTTCTTGGTCGCCCCCGCCAGCTCGACGCCCAGCACATCCGTGTTCGTGTAGACCCGCAGCCAGCTCGTGCTGAAAAGCCGCTGCACCGCGTCGGCCAGGTCCTGATCGTCGGACGCGGCGATCATCGTCGCGGGCAGGCACCGGGCCAGCTCGGCCGCGATGGTCGGCCCGCTCAGCACGCCGATGGGTCGCGGCGCTCGGTCCGGGTCATCGCCGACGACCGCCGCGATGATCTCGGTCGGCCGAAGGGTCGTGCCCGTCTCGATCCCCTTCGCGACGCTGATCGCCGCGGCACCGGCCGGCACGTGCTCCCGCAGGCGACCCCAGCAATCACGGATGAACTGCACCGGAATCGCCGACACGATCAGGTCCGCCCCGTCGAGCGCCTCGCCGTCGTCGATCGCCACGCGGACGCGCTCGACGAGCTCGAAGCCCTCGAGCCGATCGCTCCGGCGGGTCTGCGCCAGCGCCCCGGCCTCGTCCGGATCATGGGTCCACATCCGCACCTCGCACCCCGCCTGGGCGAGCAGATCGGCGCACACCAGGCCCATCTGGCCCGAGCCGAGCACGCAGGCCCGCGGCTGCACGCCGCCCTCGGCGCCCCAACCGTGCATGCCCCCGCCCGACCTATTGCCAGCCCCATGGCCCGCGCCGTCGCCATCTGAACGAGTCACCATCACGTCACCTTCCTCAAGGCCCGAGCCGCGGCGCATGCCGCCCGTTCGGAGGCACACGAACGCCGCGCCAGCGAACCAACCGCCCACAGCGGCCGTATGGGGCCGGGCAACCCTACCATCCCGACCGCCGGGCCGCCCCTGCGTGAGCGCGACATGGACGCGATTCCAGCGCCTCGCTCGGGAACCTCACTGGGATTTCCGCCCCGCCCGCTTCGGACACGCAGCGATTCACGCCACGCACGCACGGAGACGCATCCAGCATGGCCGCGACACACACGCACGACCACGACCACAGCCATGATCACGCGCACCGCCACAACCACCCCCTCGCGGGTGAGGGCAAATCGGGCCTCGCGTGCTGCGAGCACGGCGAGCACGTCACCGAGCGCCACATCGTCATCTACCTCGTCGGCGCGGCGCTCCTCGCCGCCCTCGAGGTCGCCGAGCTGCTCAAGGTCGGGTCGCAGGTCGTCCAGCTGCCCGCCGCGATCATCGCCGCGGTGCTCGCGGTCCCGCTCGTCAAGGGCGCGTTCGTCGAGATCAAGCGCGGCAAGCCCTCCACCAGCGCCCTGACCAGCCTCGCGGTCCTCGCGCTTTTCGCGACCCAGCAGTACCAATACGCCGGCTGGCTCGCGCTCATCCTCGTCGTCGCCGAGCAGTTCGTGCAGCGCACCGCCTTCGGCGCGCAGCGCGCCATCGAGCAGCTCATCGGCCTCACGCCCGACGTCGCCCGCCTCCTCGATGAGGACGGCTCCGAGCGCGAGGTCCCCCTCGCCCAGGTCACCGTCGGCCAGACCATCCGCGTTCGCGCGGGTGAGAACCTGCCGGTCGACGGCACGGTCATCTCGGGCAAGAGCAGCATCAACCAAGCCTCCCTCACCGGCGAGGCCGTGCCCGTCGAGGTCCAGTCGGGCGATCTGGTCTACGCGGGCACCGCCAACCTCACCGGCGGGCTCGACATCGCCGTCACGCAGGTCGGCGCCGACACGACCATCGGCAAGGTCTCGCAGCTCATCCGCGAGGCCGAGTCGACCCGCTCGCCCCGCCAGCTGCTCATCGAGCAGGTCGCCCAGTTCTTCGTGCCGATCGCGCTGTCGGTCGCCTTCGTCGTCTGGTTCGTCGCGAGCCAGTCGGCCGACGCCGCCGTCCGCGCCGAGGCCGCCACGCGCGCCGTCACGGTGCTCGTGGTCACCTGCCCCGCCGCGCTGCTGCTCGCCTCGCCCTCGGCGATGGTCGCCTCGTTCGCCGCCGCGGCCCGCCTCGGCATCCTGATCAAGCAGACGCACTACCTCGAGGCCGCGAGCAACATCGACGCGGTCGTCTTCGACAAGACCGGCACGATCACCACCGGCGAGTTCCAGGTCTCCCGCCTCGCCCCCGCCGAGGGCATCGAGGGCGCCGATCTCCTGCGTGCCGCCGCCGACGGCGAGCAGCACTCCAACCACCCCCTCGCCCAGTCGATCATCAAGACCGCCCGCGCGGCGCGCATCGATCCCGACGGCACCAACGACTACGAAGAGCTCCACGGCCGGGGCGTCCGCGCCCGCACCGCCGATGGCGAGGTCTGCGTCGGACGCTCGTCCTGGCTGCTCGAGCTCAACCCCGAGATCCGAGCCCAGGTCGACGCCGTCGAGGCGAAGATCGAGAACATGTCCGGCGTGCACGTCATGCGCAACGGCGTCTACCTCGGCGCCGTCGGCCTCGAGGACCAGGTCCGCCCCAAGACCAAGGACGTCATCGGCCACCTCCGCAACCTCGGCGTGCGCTCCATCGCCATCTTCACCGGCGACCGCCTGGGCGTCGCGAAGAAGGTCGGCGTGGCGGTCGGCGTCGACGCGGTCGAGGCCGAGTGCCACCCCGAGGAGAAGCACGACCAGATCAAGCGCCTCGTGGGCAACGGCTACCGCACGCTCATGGTCGGCGACGGCATCAACGACGGCCCCTCACTCGCGGCCGCCGACGTCGGCGTCGCGATGGGCCTCTCGGGCTCCGACATCGCCGCCAACTCCGCGGGCGTCGCGCTCATGACCGACGACCTCCGCCGCATCCCCTTCCTCATGGAACTCGCCCGCAAGACACGCCTCATCATCGCGCAGAACATCGCGGTGTCGATCCTCATCGTGATCGTGGGCCTCGTGCTCGCCACCACGGGCCTGCTCGCGATCCCCGCGGCCGCCCTCTACCACTTCGCCGGCGAGATCGTCGTCCTCGGCAACTCCTTCCGCCTCTTCCGCTTCGGCGAGCAGTTCACCCACGGCGAGGAAGAGG
>CAYQAD010000044.1:0-12723 GCA_964415125.1 uncultured Phycisphaeraceae bacterium
GTCGCGCCCGAGATCATGCCCGGCCGGCCGCCGAGCAACGAGGTGATCAGGCAGATGATGAACGCCGCGTAGAGACCCACGAGCGGCGGCACGCCCGCGAGAAAGGCAAACGCCACCGCCTCGGGCACCAGCGCGAGCGCGACGGTCAGCCCGGAGAGCACATCCGCCTTCGCCGACCCGCCGGGCATGGCGGTGAGGTTGATGTCCTTGTGGCGGATGGGGATGAAGCGCGGCAGGCGGATGGTGATGTCGGGCATTGGCGTCTCGGGATCGCGGGCGGGTCGTGGAGCTGGATGCGGCGGGCCTGAGCCGACCGGGCGTGCGCCGGGTGCAGGCCGGGCAGCCGGCGGCTGCGGACACAGCCGCGACTTTAGGCGGACAATGAGGTCCGCAAGCCGCGTACAATCTCTCGCGGGCGAACCGGCGGTTCTGCAGGCCGCCCCGGGCGCCTTGGGAGGAGCAACGCGCGGTGATCCGCAAGCCGAGCGAGTTTGAGCCCGCGCTCGAGCAGCTGACGCTGGCCCGCGCGGTGGCGACGATGCGTTCGGCCTCGCTCCGCGCCGCCGAGCAAGTCGCGCCGTCGATCGAGCAGGTCCCCGAGCCGCACCGCGCCAGCGCCGCGAACCTTGCGCACTACCTCGGCCTTCGCCGCCTCGACATCCGCGAGGTGCAGAAGCGGCTTGCGCGACGGGGCCTCAGCTCACTCGGGCGATGCGAAGCCGCGGTGCTACCCATGCTCGAGGCGGTGCTCGGCAACCTCGAGGCGCTCGACGGACCATCGCAGGGCCATGGCGATCAATGCACCATCAGCCGTCCGCACGCAACGGCTGCGGGAAACGTCTCCGGACTCGAAGAGGGCCAGGCAAGGCTCGATGCCCGCTCGGCTGCTGCGCTCGGGCCACGTTCCGCGGCCCGAGCGGTGCGCGTGATGGTCACGATGCCGTCCGTCGCGGCGGACGATCCGGCGTTCTCCGCCGCGTGCGCCCAGGCGGGCATGGACCTTGCGCGGATCAACGCGGCCCACGACGACGCCGACGCTTGGTCGCGCATGCTCGGGCATCTCCACGCCGCGGGCGAAGCCGCGGGCCGACCGATCCGGGTGATGATGGACCTGCCGGGCCCGAAGCTCCGCGTCTCGCGGGTGATCGACCGCAAGCGCAAGGCGGCCGAGAAAGTCCGCATCGGGCCCGACGAGTCGTTTCTCCTCCTCCGCGCCGAGACGAAGCGCAAGGGCGTGCCCAAGGGTTCGATCGGCGTCGGCGTGACGCTTGATGGTGCGCTCCGGCGGATCCGGCCGGGCGATCGGGTGAGCTTCGACGACGGCACGATCGAGGCGAGGGTCGAGCGCGTGGACGCGGCGGGTGCGCATTGCGTGGCGACGCGCGTGCCCGAGCGGGGCGCGAAGCTCCGGCCGGGCAAGGGCGTCAACCTGCCCGACACGGCGATCGATGTGCCCGCCGTCTCACGCGACGATCTTGCGGTGCTCAATCGCTTCGGCGACCGCGTCGATCTCGTTGCGCTGAGCTTCGCGCGCTCGCCCGAGGACGTCGAGCAGCTGCTCGACGCGCTCATGCTGCGCGGGCTTGGGCATGTTGGCGTCGTGCTCAAGGTCGAGACGCGTGAGGGCTTCGAGCGGCTGCCCGAGCTTCTGATGGTGCTCCTGCGCTGGCCCGTCTCGGCGGTGATGGTCGCGCGGGGCGACCTCGCGGTCGAGTGCGGCTTCGAGCGGCTCGCGGAAGTGCAGGAACAGGTGATGTGGCTGTGCGAGGCGTCGCACACGCCCGCGATCTGGGCGACGCAGGTGCTCGAGGGGCTCGCCAAGCAGGGCAGGCCGACGCGCGCGGAGATCACCGACGCGGCGATGGGCCAGCGGGCCGAGTGCGTGATGCTCAACAAGGGCCCGCACGTGCTCGACGCGGTGCGCGTGCTGGACGACCTGCTCCGGCGGATGGCGCCGCACCAGCGGAAGAAGACGCCGATGATGCGCGCACTGGGGGTGGCCCAGCGGACCCAACAGAAGACCGGACAGCAGGCAGTCCCGAAGCCCTAGCCCTCGACGGCGGCGACAACCAGATCAAAGAACTCGTCGAGGTCGGCCGAGGTCATCTGTGGATTCACGCATGCAAGACGCACGACCTCGTTGCCATCCACGATCGCGAAGCCGACCATCGCGTCGGCCCGCTGGCGGAGCTTCTCACACAGCTCCGGAGCCTCGATGCCCTTGGCGGTAAAGCACACGGTCACACTCGTGGGCTCGCGGGTGAGGGTGAGCAGGGGCTCCTGCCTCACGCGCTCGGCGGCGTGCTGGCCCATCGCGAAAAGATGGTCGACGCGCTCGGCGAGACCCTGGTCGCCGAGCTTCTTCCACATGGCCCAGAGCTTGAGCGCCTCGTTGGATCGGCCGCACTGGATGGAGCGCGTGCCCGCGTTGAGCTCGTCGTTCTCCGACTGGAACAGGTACGTCGCCGACTCGCTGAACGCGGTGGTCAGCGGGCCTTTCTGCTTGGTGAGCACGACCGACGTGCTCAGGGGCGCGCCCATCATCTTGTGCATGTTCCACGCGAACGAGTCGGCACGCCCGATGCCGTCCATCAGCGGGCGCGTCCGCTCCGACAGCAGCGCCGAGCCGCCCAGAGCGCCATCCACATGGAGCCAGATCCCGTGCTCCTCGGCGACGTCGGCGATCGCGTTGATCGGGTCGAACACGCCCAGCACGGTGGTGCCCGAGGTCGGGATGATGCAGATCGGTGTGACGCCCTCGGCCTTGTCGCGCTCGATCGCGGCGCGGAGGGCGGCGGGGTCCATGCGGCGGTCGGCGTCGGTCGCGATCTTGCGCACCGAAGACCTGCCGAAGCCCAGGATGCCCGCGTTCTTCGCGACGGAGTAGTGGCACTCCTCGGAGGCGTAGACCGCGACGCGCGAGCCGGCGAGGCCCTGGTCCTTGGACTCGGGCAGCGCGTGGTTGCGGGCCATGACCATGCCGCACATGTTCGAGAGCGAGCCGCCGGGCGTGAAGATGCCCTCGCCGTCGGGCAGGCCCGCCAGCGCACCCATGCGGCGTGTGAGCTCCTGCTCGATCAGCGCGTGCGGGCCCGCGACCTTGTAGGTGTACATCGAGACATTCAGGATCGTCGCGATCAGCTCGGCGGCGGCGGCGTGCGTGTCACGCCCGCCGAAGAGCTGGTTGAAGAACAGCCGGCCCGTGGTCCGGGGCGTGGCCTCGGCGATCTGCTCGAGGATCTCGAAGAGCTCGCCCTCCTCGATGCCCTCGCGGGCGAGGGCGAGATCGAGGCGATCTCGCAGGGTGTCGGGCGAGGCATACTCGGCGACGGGCTCGCGATGGACGAGTTGGACGAGGCGCTCGATGATGCCGAACGCGTGGCCCAGCGTGTCGAGATCAAGGGCTTCCCGATCCTGGGCGTCGAGGTCGTTGGAGGCGGCGAACCGATGCGTCGGGTTCGTCATGGAGAGCAACTGGTCCTTTCGATCGTGCCGCGGGAAGGCCCGCGGGGAATGGTAAAACCAGCGTCGGACGCGGTTTGGAGACGATAGGGGGCTCGGGCCTCGGTGTCTGGAGCGGACGGTTTTGTCCGGCTATCGCGCCCCACGGGCCGTAGGCTGGGGCATGCCCCCGCGTGTAACGATCGCGCTGCCCGTGCGCAACGGCGAGAACTTCCTCGGCCGGGCGCTGTCGTCGATCGCCAGCCAGACGCTGACCGACTACGAGCTGCTCATCTCGGACAACGCCTCGACCGACCGAACGTGGGCGATCGTGCAGCAGCACGCGGCGTTGGACCCGCGCATTCGCGCCGAGCGGCTGGAGCACAACGTGGGAGCCGCGGCCAACTTCAATCGGCTCGTGCCGAAGGCGAGGGCACCGCTGTTCAAATGGGCATCGCACGACGACGTGCTCGCGCCGGGCTTCCTCGCCGCGTGCGTCGGGGCGCTCGAGGGCGACGCGGGCATGGTCTGCTGCCACACAACCACCGCGCTGATCGACGAGACCGACGCCGTGCGGGGGGTCTACGAGGGCCAGCCGGGCTTTGACGAGGCGGACCCAGCCGAGCGGTTTGAGCGGGTGATCACGCTCCCCCACCGCTGTTTCCATGCGTTCGGTGTGATGCGCACCGCCGCCCTCGCCCAGACCGGCATGATCGGGGCGTACACCGGCTCGGACCGCACGCTGATCGCGGAGCTGGCAATCCGCGGGACGCTCGGGATGCTCGAGCCGACGCTCTTCGGCCGGCGCGACCACGCCGAGGCCTCGATCCGCAAGCACGTCGACGAGCGGGAGCGGGCGGCGTGGTTTGATCCCGCGCTGGCCGGGGCACCCTCGGCCGGGCCCACCTGGCGCCGGCTGCTGGGGTACGCCGAGGCGATCGAGCGGGCGGGGCTCGATTGGGACGGGTCTCGGCCCTTCTACCGGGCGCTGGCGGGGTGGATCGAGGGTCGGCACCAGACGGGGCGGATGGTCCGGGCGATGCTCGCCGACGAGCTCGCGGTCGATATTGCCTGACGCCACGCATACCGTTGCGGGCGTCCCGAGGGCCGATTTTGCCGGCCGGGACGCGTGTTGCGTGCGGCGGCTGTTCTCGTGATCGGCGTCGCGCTCGACCAGATGGAGACCGTGCGTGCCGAAGCAGGACGACAAGTTCACGATGGAGGCGGTGGTCGTCGAGGCCCTGCCCAACGCGATGTTTAAGGTCAAGCTGCCCAACGAGCAGGAGACCCAGATCCTCGCGTACGTCTCGGGGAAGATGCGCAAGCACTACATCCGCATCCTGCCGGGCGACACCGTGACGGTCGAGATGAGCCCCTACGACCTGACCAAGGGCCGGATCACCTACCGCGGCCGTTGATCGCGATGCCTCGCGACACCCACGAAGAGCCCCGCGCCTCGGCCGACACGCCCGCGGGCGGGTTCACCACAACCGTCACCTCGCGGACCCACCACATCACAGCCGACGAGCCCGAGGGTACCGACGCGGGCATGACGCCCGTTGAGATGCTGCTCGCCTCGCTGTGCGCGTGCACGACGATCACCGCACGCATGTACGCCGAGCGGAAGGGCTGGGACGTGCCGACGATCCGCGCCAGCGCCGTTGGCAGGCGCGACAAGGGACACGTTGGGCCGCTCGATGCGATCGACGTGCTGCTCACGATCGAGGGCGATCTCGACGACGCCCAGCGTGCCCGGCTGATCGACATCGCCGGCCGCTGCCCGGTCCACCGCACGATCTCGGCCGGGGCGACGGTGCGCGTCACCGCGCGATGAACGGCGTCAGTCGGTCGGGCCGACGTGCTCCGCCGTGATCTCGCGCAGTTCGGGCAAAGGAACGAGCAGCGTGCCGCCAGCGGCGAGGTAGTCGCGCTGCTGGCCCGCGATCTCGCGCGCGAAATTCCAGGCGAGCACGAGCAGCGCCTTGGGCGGGCGCTCGGTGATGTGCTGCGTGGGGACGACGGGCTGATGGGTGCCGGGCATGAGCAGGCCGTGCTTGTGCGTGTTGCGATCGGCGACCCACGCGATGTGGTCTGTGGTGAGGCCGAGCGTGTTGAGCAGGACGGTGCCCTTGGCCGCTGCGCCGTACGCGGCGATCGGGCCGTGGGCACGCGTGATGCGATGGACCGCACCGCGGATGGCCTCGATCTGTCGATGGACGCGATCGGCATAGCCGGCAACGAACCGATCGGTGGTGATGCCGATCGCCTCCTCCTCATCACGGAGTGTGTCGCGTGATCGGGGTGACGCGGCGACTGGGGCGGCGTCGCCCTCGCGCGCGTGCACCGCCTCGACCCTAACCGAGCCGCCGTGCAAGGCGATGCGCTCGGCGCGCGTGAGTGCGAGCCCGGCTCGCGCGAGCATGTCGCCAAGCGCCGTGGCGGTGAGATAGCACTGGTGCTCGTGGTAGATCGTGTCGAACTCGGCGCGCTCGATGAGGTCGCGTGCGTAGCCGGCTTCGATCACGAGTCGGCCGCCCGGCGCGAGGACGTCGGCGACGCCGCGGAGCAGCGCGACCGGATCGTCGACGTGCGCGACAACGTTCTTGGCGATGACCAGCTTCGGCGAAAGGCCCTCGTCCCGCAGCGTGCACGCGAGCGGCTCATCGAAGAACGCCTCGCGGGTCGTGATGCCGCGCTCGCGGGCGATACGGGCGGCCAGGGGCGTGGGCTCGATGCCGAGGGTCTGGATGCCCCGCTCGGCGAAGGGGGCGAGCTGGTAGCCGTCGTTGCTCGCGATCTCGAGGACAAGGTCGCGGGATGCCAGGGCCATGTCTCGCGTGAGCGCCTGGGCATGTTCGCGGGCGCTGCGGACAACCGCGTCGCCGCACGAGCTGAGATAGCGGTAGCGATCGCCGAAGACTTCGGCGCGCGGCGGCGTGTGCGAGGTCTGCAACAGGCCGCACGCGGGACATCGGCACAGCGCCAGCGGCACGCGCTCACCAGGCGGCTCGCCCGCACGTTGCAGGCGATCGACCAGGGGCATGTCGCCCAGGTCGAGCACAACCTCCAGCGGCTGGGTCGCGCACACGCGGCAGGCCCGGGGGGCGCGGGGCGTCGAGGCGTCGGCGCGATGTGCGTGCTGACCCGGGAGCATGTCAGGCAAGATATCGCAGGTCCGCGTCGAGTCGGCCCTCGGCGAGCTGGCGGCGGAGGTGCGCGACGCGCGAAAATCGCGGCCCTTCGAAGGCTGCGGTGTCCGCGGGTGTTTGCGCCAGCGCCCCGGCGATCTCGAGCGCCGCGGGGCCGACACGCTCGCGGAGATGCAGCGCCGGCAGGGCCGCGCGCATCGCGTCGAATCGCACGCGGTACGAGCGTGGATCGGCGCCGCTGCCCTCGGCTCGCTCGACGCGGGCGGCTTGGCCCGATGCCGACAGCGCGCTGGCGATGTCCTCGGCGAGCTGCGCGATCGTCGTGGTGCACTCGGGCGTGCCGATGTTCAGCACGGGCCGGTCGATCGCGGGCGCTTCGAGCAGCGCGAGGATGCTCTGGGCGATGTCGCGTGTGTGCACCAGCGGGCGGTGGGCGGCGCCGTCGGACTTGAGCCGGACGAGGCCCGTCGCGTGTGCCCAGGCGGTGAGGTTGTTCACGACGAGATCAAAGCGGAGCATGGGGCTCATGCCAAACGCCGTGGCGAAGCGCGGGAGCGCCACGTCGAAGGCGGGCAAGCGCAGGGCGAGGATGTCACGCTCCATCGCGGCCTTGGACGCGGCGTAGGGCGTGACGGGCTTGGGCTCGGTGGACTCATCGACCCAGTCATGCCCGGCCGAGCCGTAGACCGAACAGGTCGACGCGGCGACGAGGCGGCGGACGCCGGCGGCCTTGGCGCATTCGGCGACACGCACCGCCGCGTGGTGGTTGATCGCGTGGGTCACCGCCGCATCGAGATCGCCCAGGGGATCGTTCGACAGCGCCGCCAGATGCACGACCGCGTCGGCCCCGTCGAAGTGCGCGGCCTCGATGTCGCGGATGTCGAGCCTCTGCGTCTCGATGCCAGCGGGCACGGGGCGGAAGGCGCACGCACCGAAGAGCTCGGCATCGATGCCCCGCACCGCGTGCCCCGCGCGCATGAGCACGGGCGTGAGCACCGTGCCCAGGTAGCCGAGATGTCCGGTGACGACGATGCGCATGGCTAGTCGACGGCTCCCTCGCCGAGCAGGCCCTTGCGCAGCGCGTGCTCGAGGGCGTGGCGCTCGTGCTCGTGGTCGAGGCAGCGCCAGGGGCGCTCGCTTCGATGCGCGGCCAGGGCGCGCTTGACGAGCAGCGCGGGAAGCAGGTCGCGCTCCCAAGACGCGTCCGCACGATCGGGGATGAGCTCGAGGGCTGCGGGCTCGACGATGAAGACGCCCGCGTTGATCCACTCGCCCGTGGACGAGGGCTTCTCGTCGAACCGCGCGACGCGGTCACCCTCGAAGTGCACATGCCCGAAGCGGC
This sequence comes from uncultured Phycisphaeraceae bacterium, assembly GCA_964415125.1. GTDB lineage: Bacteria > Planctomycetota > Phycisphaerae > Phycisphaerales > UBA1924 > CAYQAD01. Next base: position 7,933 of record CAYQAD010000044.1, read on the forward strand.
TGGGCGGGTGGACGGCGAGCATCGTGACGAGTGCCCCGGCGCGGGCGTGCGTGTCGAGCATCGCGGGCAGATCGAGGCGGGTCAGGCTGTCGCACCACGTGAGCACAAGGGGCTCGGCCGGGCGGGCCGGTACCGCGGCTCGGACACGGGCGCCCGTGTCGAGTTCGGGCTCGGTCCTCCTCACCTCCACCGAGCACGACGTGACAAGCTGCTCGACGCACGTGGCGACACGGTCGTGGAAGTGGCCGGTGGCGATCGTCGTGTGCTCGATGCCCGCGTGCTCGAGCATGCGGATGACCCACTCGATCATCGGCCTGCCGGCGACCGGCGTGATCGGCTTGGGATCGGCCGCGCCGAGGCGCGAGCCGCGCCCGCCCGCGAGGACCAGGGCGCGTCTCACACGGGGCGCGGGCCCCGCGCCGGGGGACGTCGAGGTCATGGCGCGGTGATCTCGATCGTGCCGAACGACGCGTCGGCGTGGTGGGCGGTCAGCAGCACCGCGCCGCGGGGCAGCTCGCTTGGGATGCCCTGGGCGCTGACGGTCCAAGCGTCGGGCTCGGGGTCGCCCGCGCGCCAGAGCTTGGCGTCGTAGTGCGCCGGGCCGCCCGGGCCCGAGCGGACGCGGGCGCGCAGGACGAACGATGCGCCTGGTTCGACGTCGACGATGGCGCCCTCGGCGAGCGGGGGCACGAAGCCGCCGGCACGCAGGCGGAGGCGGGCGGTGCCCGCCGGATCGCCCGGGCTGTGCTCCAGCCGTGCGAGCGCGCCGAGCGGGAACCAGCCTCGCGCGGGCAGAATGTCGCCCCAGTCGGCGTGGCGGCGCCAGCGGAGCGCGACGCCCACCGCGCAGCCCATGCTCGGCCATTGCATCGACGCGGGCCGATCATCGAACGCGTGCAGGGTGATCGGCACGCGGACGTCGATGTCGGTCCAGTCGACGTCGCCCAAGGCCAGGGCGCGGTCGTAGCCCGGCTCGATCGCACGCGCCGCGTCGGCCTGGACTTCCCATCGCCCGTCGATGACCTCGACGCGCCGGCCGACCGAGTCGCAACCCTGCCACTCGACGCGCATGGGAAGCGACGCCCGCGCGTTTGGGTGCAGTTCGATGGTGACGCGCCGCGTTGTCTCCCGGCCCGCCGCGTCGTTGGCGAGGATCAACAGCGTGTTCTCGCCCGCGCGCAGCCAGGAGCGCTCGAGGAAGATCGTGAAGTCGCCCGGGGCGGCCACGCGAAAGGCGGTGGGCCCGATCGCGGCGGGGATGCGACCGCGATTGTTCAGCGACCAGGAGATCGAGTGAACCGGCGCGCTGTCGTCCGCGTCCGGCGTGACCCGGCCGTGGATGTGGAAGACGGGCGAGGCCATCCCGCTCCGCCCGCAGACCTGGTGGTCGCCCTCCCAGACGTCGATCGCCGGGCCGGGGGCCGCGGGGTCGCTGGCATGGTCGGCCTGGGTCGGGGCGTGTGTCACGCGGTGAGGGTACCCGCGCCCGGGACGAGCGTGTGGATGGGTGCGCCCACGCCGAGTCGGCCGAGCTCGGCGGCGACCTCGTCGCGGTAGACGCCGTTGGCGAGCACGACCAGATCGGGCCTGATCCCGGGCAGCTCGGCGGGCCCGATGATCTCGGTGCCCGCGCCCGGAATGAACGCGCCGCGCTTCGCGGGGTTGATGTCGACCACGCCCGCGACGACGTCCGCGGCGTCGGCGACGAGGCTGAGCATCGTGATCGCCTTGGTCCCCGCGCCCCACACGACCGGGCGTTTCGCCCCCCCGAGCACCGCCCGCAGGGCGGCCAGCGCCGAGTCGAACTCGGGCGCGCGCGTCGGCGGGCTGGGCGCGACGAACCCCGTGCCGGTGTGCTTGGGCTGGGTGACGCGGTGGGCGGTGACCCAGGCGAACTGCCCGGCGTAGGCGAGCCCCGCGTCGTGCACGCGGAGCCCGGCCTTCCACGCGACAGCCGCGAGCGAGGGCACGCTGAACGAGTGCGCGTGCTCGTAGAGCACGTCCCAGGGCTGGGCCGCGTGGTGATGGGCGGGGCTCCAGAGCGATTCGGCGGCGGGCGTCTCGAGATACACCGCCGCCCCCTCGGGCAGCAGCCGGACGTGCTCGGTCAGCCACGCGACCGGATCGGCGATGTGCTCCATGACGTGGCGGGCCACCATGATCGACGCGGTCGCGAGGGCGGCATGGGTTGCGGCTGCGGGCGCGAGCGTGACGCGGGCGGCAGACGGCGGCGCACTGGACACGACCGTCTGCGCGGCGCCCGCGATCGCCGGATCCGTGCCGATCGCGTCGCGGACGGCGGCGCGGGCGAGGTGGTGGGTGAACCAGCCGTCACCGCAGCCGAGCTCGACCACCGGGCCCGGCGTGTCGCGGGCGAGCGACGCGATGCGCTCGGCAGCGGTGCGCGCAAAGTGCTGGAACGCGAGCGAGTGGTGCAGCGGGTTGTGGTACCCCGAGTCGTACGTGACCAGCGAGGGGTCGAACGCCGCGTTGAACCCGTGGTCGCAGGACGCGCATCGGCAGAGATCCATCGGCCCCCGACGCACGGCGCGGGCCGACTCGCGCGAGTGGCACAGCCGATGCGCCTCGGCGGGCAGGCGGTCGGTGCGAAAGACACGCTCGGCCGCGTCGCCACAGATCGGGCAGAAGGCGGGCGGTGCTGGGCGGGTCGGGCGTGTCATCTCCTCCTCATCATGCCACAGACTGGTGTGACAAGCACGGGCGGGCGTGACAAGCACCGGTATCTAGCCGCCGAGGCACTCGACCATCGTGCCCGGCGCGAGTCGGCGCACGGCCTCGGTGATCTCGTCGCGATAGATCGCGTTCATCGCCAGCACCGTGTGCGGGCGCAGGTGCCGAAGCGTCTCGGGACTCATGACACGCAGGGAAGGTCCGCCCGGCGTGTGGGCGAGGGCCGTGCCGTGGAGGGCGGGGTTGACATCGACGATCGCGTCGGGCGCAGCGCTCGTTGTGGTGCGGGTCGCGTGGCAGAACGCGACCGCCTTCGACCCCGCGCCCCAGATCGCCCAGGGCCCGCGCCCGGCAAACATCGCGACGCGGCGCTGCCAGTGCTCGACGCTCGTGCGCAGGCGATGCCGAAGGTCGGCGGGCGTGGCGGGCTCGGTGCCCGGCCAGAGGGGGGCCGCATCCTTTCGAGCGATCGCGACGAGGTGCTGCATCTCGTACTCGGGCGCGATGAGGCCCACGGCGAAGCCGGCCCGGCCGAGCGCCTCGTGCAGGGACGCGGCGGTGAAGTACGTCGCGTGCTCGTGGTACAGATCCCAGAACGCGCCCTCCTGCCAGATGCGCTCGGCGGCGGGCACCTCGACCATGAGCCAGCCGCCGGGCCGAAGGCGGTCGTGCATGGCGCGGAGGAAGGGCACGGGTTCGGCGATGTGCTCAAGGGTCTGCCGGCAGACGATCGCGTCGGCCGGGGGTGTGGCGGGCGCGTCGAGCATGCCACAGCGGTGGACCGTGACGCCGGGCAGGTCGGGCGTTGCCGGGTCGATCGCGATGCGCGCGCACGGCGCGTGCTGGGCGACCGCTGCGAGAAACTCGCCGCGCCCCGCGCCGACCTCGATGAGCGTGCTGCGATCGCCCAGCTCGAATCGGTGGGCGAGGGTGCGGGCGAGGTTCTGCTGGTACTCGGTGAACGTTGGGGACGCGGCCTGCGAGCCGTCGTAGGTCGGCGTGTAGTCGATCAGGCCCGCGTCGAACTCGGCGTTGAACGCGAGATCGCAGGCGGTGCAGCACACGATCGCGAGCGCCGCCGCGGGCTGATCGGGTCGGGCCCGGTCGCACGAGTGCGCGGGCACGCCGCCCGCCTCGTAGACGGGCACGGGCTGATCGCTCTGGCAGATCGGACACACGGCGGGCACGTGGGCATGCTACAGGTCGGTGACGCGGCGCGGGCGGTAGGCTTGTCGCATCAACGCAAGGAGGCTGGCGATGCGGGCAGGGACGATGCGATGGCCGAAGTGGGTCGCGATGTCGACGGCGTGGGTGCTGGGCATGCTGATCGGTGCGAGCGCGACCCATGCGCAGCCGGCCAGCGAGGCCGACCTGCCCAAGCCGCCGACCGAGTTCCGCGCGCTCTGGGTCGCGACGGTGGCGAACATCGACTGGCCGAGCGAGCGGGGCATCCCCGTGCCGCAGATGCGCGCGGAGATGAACAACATCCTCGACGTCGCCGCGCGCACCGGGTACAACGCGATCGTGCTGCAGGTCCGCCCGGCCGCGGACGTGCTGTACCCCTCCGACTACGAGCCCTGGAGCGAGTTCCTCACCGGCGAGTGCGGCAAGGCACCTCCCGGCAATTACGACCCGCTCGCCGAGTGGGTCGCCGGTGCGCACGCACGCGGGCTCGAGCTGCACGCCTGGTTCAACCCCTTCCGCTGCCGGCACAAGGACGCCCGCTCCGGCCCCTCGGCCGGGCACGTGATCAACAAGCGCCCCGAGCTCGCCCACGAGTACGGCGAGTACTGGTGGATGGACCCCGGGCACCCCGGCGCACGCCAGCAGACCCTCGACGTCATGCGCGAGGTCGTGCGCAACTACGACGTCGACGGCGTGCACATCGACGACTACTTCTACCCCTACCCCGAGCGCAACCTGCCCTTCCCCGACGACGCGACCTTCAACCGCTACGTCGCCGGCGGCGGCACGCTCTCCCGAGACGACTGGCGCCGCGACAACATGAACAACCTCGTCCGCGACATGTACAAAATGGTCAAGCGCGAGAAGCCCTGGGTGAAGGTGGGCATCAGCCCGTTCGGGTTCTACAGGCCCGAC
>CAYQAD010000045.1:0-12655 GCA_964415125.1 uncultured Phycisphaeraceae bacterium
GGGCTTGTGCTCGTTCGCCGGACCGACCCGCTCGACGTGGTGCGGCTGCCGGTGCCGGGAGGGCTGACGGTAGTGCTCATCCGGCCGCAGCTTTCGTTGCTGACCAGCGAGGGCCGGGGGGTCATTCCCGAGTCCATGGCGACGGGCGACGCGGTCGGGCACGCGGCGAATCTCGGCTCGTTCGTTGCCGCGTGCTACAGCGGCGACCTCGACTTGATGGCCCGCTGCGTGGTTGATCCGATTGCCGAGCCGGTGCGTGTTGGCATGATCCAAGGTGGTGCGGAGGCGATCGCGGCGATGCGGCACGCGGGCGCGATCGCGGCGTCGATCAGCGGCAGCGGGCCGGCGCTGTTTGCACTCTGCCGGAGCAGCGGAGCCGCCGCGAGTGTTGCGAAGGCGGGCGTCGCAGCGATGGGGCGGGCCGGCGTGGAGGCGACGCATGTGATCGCGCCGGCCGACAGCCCGGGAGCGAGGGAAATCTGATGGACACGGCCTTTCACCTCCGCGCGGTCGCGACAGGCGAGACCTATGCCGCCGACGCGGTGCGTTATCGCGCCGACGACGGCGGGCTGCTGGAGGTGGCGCTCGATCACTCGGCGCTCGACGCAAGCCGCATGCGTCAGGTCTTGCAGGATCGGCTCGCCCACCGCGGCGGCGTGACGTCGTCGGGCGTGTGGCGCTACCGAGAGTTCTTGCCCCCGATCCCCGATGACTGCGTGGTCACTCGCCGCGAGGGCAACACGCCGATGTACGAGAGCGAGCACCTCGCTTCGTTCACCGGCGTCGAGGGTGTCCGCGTGAAACACGAGGGATGCAACCCGACCGGGTCTTTCAAGGACCGGGGCATGACCTGCGGCGTGAGTGCGGCGAAGTGGCTCGGCCAGCGCAGCGTTGCGTGCGCATCGACGGGCAACACTTCGGCGTCGATGGCATCGTACGCGGCGGTCGCTGGCATGAAGGCGTTCGTGTTCATTCCCGCGGGCGGGGTGGCTGCCGGCAAGCTTGCCCAGGCGGTGCTGCACGGCGCGTCGGTCGTGCAGATCGAGGGCAACTTCGATGACGCGATGCGGCTGGTGCAGGAGGTGTGCGCCGAGTTTGGGGTGTACCTGCTCAACTCGATCAACCCCTTCCGGATCGAGGGGCAGAAGGCGATCGGCATGGAGATCGCCCAGGACTGCTGCTGGCACATGCCCGACTGGATCGTGCTCCCGGGCGGCAACCTTGGGAACACGTCGGCGATCTACAAGGGGCTGCGGGAGCTCAAGGCGGTTGGGATCATCGACCGGTTGCCACGCATGGCGGTGATCCAGGCGGCCGGGGCTGCGCCGCTCCACGCGGGCTACGTCGATGGATTCGAGGGCGACGCGCGGACCGTGCTGGCGCCGGACACGATCGCGTCGGCAATCCGCATCGGTGCGCCGGCGTCGTGGATCAAATGCGTCGACGCGGTGCGCACGACCGACGGGCTCGTCGAGGCTGTCACGGACCAGGAGATCATCGAGGCGAAGCGTGCGGTCGATACGGCGGGCATCGGCGCCGAGGCCGCGTCCTGCGCCTCCGTGGCGGGCCTTCGCAAGCTCGCGGCCGCGGGCGTGATCGCACGCACAGACCGCGTGGTCTGCGTGCTGACCGGGCACGTTCTCAAGGACGCCGAGGCGGCGGTGAATAACTACGACATCGGCGGCACGCTGCGAGATGGTGTGGGCGTGCGGTTCGATCCGATCGTGTGCCAGCCGACGCTCGAGAGCGTGCGGGATGGCATCGCGCGGGACCTTGGAGAGCGTTGAGTGGCACTTGCAGACACACGGATCGCGGTGGTCGGGGCGACGGGCGTCGTGGGCATCGAGGCCCTCGCGTTGCTCTTTGCCCGGGGCGTGCCGGCCAGCGCGATCGTCGCGTGCGCCTCGGCTCGGCGCGTTGGCGAGGCGGTGCCGTACGGCGACGGCGAGCTCACGCTGGTGTCGCTTGAGGACGCCTGCGCGAGCGGATGCGAGATCGCCGTCTTTGCCGCGACGTCTGATATCGCACGCGAGTGGGGGCCGAATTTCGCCGGGGTGGGGGCCGTTGTGGTCGACAACTCGTCGGCGTTCCGCATGGACCCGGGCGCGAGTCTGGTCGTGCCCGAGGTCAACGGCAGCGAGGTCGCCGGTGATCGCCGGGCGAGGATCATCGCGAATCCGAACTGCTCGACGATCATCATGCTTGTGGCTGTCAACGCGTTGCGTGCGAGATTTGGTTGCTCGCGGCTCGATGTTTGCACGTATCAGGCGGCGTCCGGCGCGGGGCTTGCGGCGATGCAGGAGCTCGAGTCGCAGACGACCGATGTGCTTGCCGGCCGGCCTGCGACGCCCCGCGTCTTCCGCGAGCCGTGCGCCTTTAACGTGTTCAGCCACGACTCGGCCGTGGATGCGGAGACCGGGCTGAACGTCGAAGAGCAGAAGATGATCGACGAGGCACGCAAGATCTGGCGTCAGCCAGACCTGCTGGTGCATCCCACGTGCGTCCGCGTGCCTGTGTTGCGGACGCACTGCGAGGCGATCACGATCGAGCTTGGCGAGGAGGCGACGGAGGAGCAGGTGCGCGAGCTGCTCGCAAGCGCACCGGGCGTCTGCGTCATTGATGATCGCGTCGGTGGCGCGTTCCCCACGTCGCTTCGCGCCGCGAACGCGGCAGATGTGCTTGTGGGGCGTGTGCGGCCCGATCACACCCGGCCGGGGCGTGCGCCTGGGAGCTATCGCGCGTTCAGCATGTTCGTCGCGGGCGACCAGATCCTCAAGGGGGCGGCCCTCAACGCGGTGCAGATCGCCGAGCTGGTCGTGGGCTAGTCAACCCGCCCGACGAGATCGGCCGTGTTGGATGGGATCCACGTGTCCGTGCCGTCGGCGAGCCTGACGTGCCACCAGCCATCTCGCACCTCGCGCCGTGTGAACTCCGTGCCCGCGGGCAGGGGCGCGTCGAACGTGGGCTCGAACACCGCGGCACTTGGCCCCTGGTAGCTGGCAACCTCGACGGTGACGACGCCTGTTTCTGTGTTGTGCACAAAGACCTGCTCCGCGAGGGCTGCCGCGGCGCACACGCCGCCGGCGATCAGGAGCGGCGTCCTTCGGAGCCCGCCGACATGCCCGAGCGACCGCACGCCGACGTTCATCCAGACGAGCGTCCAGCACACCAGAGCCGCCGCGGCGAGCGTGCCTCCGGAGATCCAGCGGCGCCACACAAGGCCGAGCTCGACGGCGCTGGCGGCGGTGCTGCGTGGGACAACCGTGCCGACCCGAGCGCGGGCCGCTTCGAGGCCAGCGATCGCGACGCGATCGGTCGGGTCGATGCGCAAGGCCCTGCGGAAGGCGAGGATGGCCTCGGCGTCGCGCTCGAGCAGCAGTGCCGCGTTGCCGGCGTTTGCGAAGACCGCGGCGGTCGCGCGCCCGTGCTCGGCGATCGCGTTGTATGTCGCGAGCGCCTCGACCATCGCGGCGCGTGCGATGTCTGGCTCTGATTCCCATTGTTCGATGGCAGTCGCGAACGCCTCGTTCGCCTCCGCGAAGGCGGTGCCGGCATCCATGGGCGTCGCGATCGCCGCGGGCGTGAGCGAGCACACGGCGAGCGTCGCGGTGAGGGCGAGGGTGAGGAGTTGGCGGGTCATTGGTCGCTCTCCTTCACGATCGCACGCAACAGGCCGAGCATGTCGCGGCCGGTGGGCAGGGCATGGGCAGGCTGGGCGTCGCCGGTCAGGCGGCTCGCCTCGGCCGCCTCGATCAGCGGTGCAAGACCGCGTGCGGCGCGGGGGCCGAGCCGCCGCGTGTCTTCGGCGGTGACGCTGGACGGCGGGACGGCGAGCGCTTCGGCGACGAACGCGCGAGCGATACTTTCTGGTGGCGTGCCTCGGCGCAGGCAGCGCTTGGCCTGGCGGAGCGCCCGTGCTCGGCGTGCAGCGGGCGTGTCGGGTCGATGTTGGCGGCGGGCAAGCGCGAGGCAGACGGCTGCGAAGAGTGGTGGGGCGGTGGCGGCGACGAGGCCGGGCGCCGTGCCGAGTACGGAGAGCGGCGTGCTGTCCGTTCGACGCCCGAGCTCGGCGTGGTTGGCGATCGGCCCGCCGCCGATCACCGAGAGCGGGTCCCGGCGTGACGCGGCGATCCCGGAGGTCAGGGCATCGTCCGCCGTGACGACGCGCGTGCGCCGGAGATCGATGGGGAGCGTGCCGGTGCTCGCGACGCTGTACGTGCCGGCTTCGGGATCGAAATACCCGATCTCGACGGGGCCGATGCCCGTGACTTCTGGAGATGCGACACGGAACGACAGCTCGTACTGCCGCTGCCCCGGCGAGGACTCGGTGAGCGTCCAGCCCGCGGCGTCGAAGCGGAAGCGGTCGGCGAGGTCGGTGTCGGCGGCGAGGTCCGGCAGCTCGACGCGATCGAGCGGCTCGTCGCCGGTCACGCGCACGGTGAGCGTTGCAGGGTCGCCGATGCCGAGCTGCGCATTGCTGAGCGAGGCGGACAGCTCGATCGGCCCGACCACAGGCACGCTGCCGGTCGGGGCCGGCGGGAGCGCCTGAACTTCGATGGACACGGGTTCGGCGGAGACCTGCCGGCGCTCGTACACCGTCTGGTCGCGCATGAACAGGCCCTGACCGCGGCGGGTGCCGACCGCTTCCTCGAAGAACGCGGTCGTCGGGCCGAGGCGGAGGGTGCCGGGCTCGGTTGGCAGGACCAGACGATCGACAGTGAGGGTTCGGCGTGGGGCGCCGTCGGCGCCGATGACCGAGCCGAGCACGCCGATCGCCGGCTCGCCCCACAGCGTGAACTCAATGAACTCGGCGCGTGCGTTGCCGCCGCGCCGAGGGTCCGGCGGCGGCTTGACCTCGGCCATGCCCCCCGTGTCGAGCTGGCCGAACTCGACGGCACGGACGTTCGTGGCGGGCAGCACCAGGCGCAGGCGGAGCCTGACGGGCTGCCCGGCGAACGCGCGGTCCGCGTCGACCTCGAGCTCGAGGCTCGCCGAATCGCTCTGCGGCGTCTGGACCGCGCGGAAGCTGGTCGGCGCGGTGCGCAGCGTTCGGCCGTCGTCCGTGGTGATCGAAACGGGCGGTACGACGAAGTCGCCGACACGCGTTGGCATGATGAGGTAGCGGAAGGAGATCGTTGTCTCGTTGGTTGTCACGCGGCGGCCGCTGCGGAAGTCCGACCGCATCTGCGTCGAGGTGCTCCGGCCGGCGAAGGTGACTCGGCAGCCCGGGATCTCGGGCGTCGGTGGCGCGGCAAGCGTGTCTGAGCCGTTGACCACGTCGATTGAGAGCTGCACCTGATCACCCGCGTACACCTCGCTTGCCGAGAGCGAGGCGCGAAGGCTCGTGTCCTGGGCGAGCGCGGGCGATGCGCCGAGCATGGTGGCGACGATCAGGACGAAACGCAGGATGTGGGCGCTGAGCGGCGGTATCACCAGTCGGTCTCCACGGGTTGGGTGCCGGGGCCGGCTCGCTGCGGTCGGCCCCGTTCGCGTTGCTGCTGCTCGCGTTGCAAGATCCGCTCGGCGAGCTCGGCGGCAGGATCACGCGGCTCGCCGCCTTCGGGCTGGCCCGGCTCGGCTTGCTCGGGGGAGGCGGGGCTTGCCTGCTGGACGTCGGCTGATTCGGCTTCTGACGCCTCTTCGGCGGCGCGGTCGGCGGCCTCTTGCAGCGCTTCGGCGGCTTCCTGCTGCGCCTGGCGGGCCGCTTGCTGGTCCCCTTGCTGCAGCGCCTCGGAGGCCCGCTCCTGTGCCGAGCGGGCCTCAGCCAGTGATGGGTCGCCCTGCTGGTCCTGCAACTCCTCGGTCTCCTGGCTTAGCGCGTCCTGCTGGGCTTCGCGTTGCGCTTGGGATGCGTCCGAGTTGGCTGCTTCCCGCTGGCGATCGGCAAGGTCTTGGAGCTGCTGGGCACGCTCGGCCGCGGCATCGGACTGCTGGCTGTCGCTTTGGTTGGCGTCTTGGGATTGCTGTGGTTGCTCTTGTTGCTGCGCCTGCTGTTGCGCCTGCCGCTCGGCGGCCCGTATGCGGCGACGAACGTCCGCGAGGCTTGCCAGGACGCGCGGGTCCCGGTCGCCCGTGCTCCGCGCGACGCTCAAGTACGACGCCTCGGCTGCGCGGAAGTGCTCGAGCATCTCGGCGGGCGGCGCGTCCGGGACGTCGGCCCGTTGCAACGCGATCCAGGCGAGGTTCGCGGTCGCGGCGCCGCGCTTGGCGGGGTGCGCGGCTGCGATAGCGCGGAACGCGGCCTCGGCCTGGTCGTAGTGCCCGTCGGTCGCGAGCTGCACCGCGTCGGCAAACGTGGCGGTCGCCGCGACGGGCAGTCGGTCGGCGGCGTCGTGCGGCGGTGCGGCGGGCGACACTGTCAACAGCAGTGTGATCAGCGTTGCGGCTGCGGTCATCGCAGGGCACCTCCCCGTCGAAGGGCGTCGAGCGTAAGCAGCGCGAGGGCGGCGAGCAGCGCGAGCTGGTACGCCTCGGTGTACGTGACGCTCCGGGTCGCGGTGGCGTCGCCGACTTCGGCGGGCGGCGTCAGCTCGCGGAAGACCGTGTCGAGCTCGATGGCGTTGGTGCCGACGCGAAGGAACGCGCCGCCCGGCGTCGCGCGGGCGATGTCTGCGAGCGTTGCCGCGTCGAGCCGCGACCGCACGACCTCGCCCTGGGCTTCGACGAAGCCGCCCCGGCTGGTGTCGGGAATCGGGCTGCCGCCGTGCTCGGAGCCGATGCCGATCGCGATGATTCGGCCGCCCGCGTCGGCGATGCCCCGGGCGGCTTCGACGGGGAACGAGCCTTGGTCCTCGCCGTCGGTGATGAGCAGCACGTCCAGGCTGCCGGTGCGGTCGCGTGCGATCTGGTCCAGCACGACACGGAGCGCGTCGCCGATCATGGTGCCGCCGCGCGCGACCGAGCGGGTGTCGAGATCATCGAGGGCGAGGCGGAAGAAGCCGTGGTCGAGCGTCGGCGGACACTTCACAACGGCCGACCCCGCGAACGCGACAAGCGAGAGGCGATCGCCCGGGAGCGACGCGGCCAGGTCGCCGATCCAGATCTTCGCCCGCTCCAGCCGGTTGGGCGCGATGTCCTCGGCGAGCATGCTTCGGGAGACATCGAGCACGATAACCACGTCTCGTCCGGTCGAGACGATCTCTCGCGGCTGGGGGTCGAGCTGTGGTCGTGCGAGGGCCACCGCGATGCACGTCCACGCGGTCGCCGCGCACGCGGCCGCGCCAAGCTGGGGCGAGGCCGCGAGGCCGAGCGAAGTACGCACGTCCTGGGTGCCAAAGGCCGCGACACGGCGTTCCATCGCACGCGCTGTCAGCACCATAAGCGCGGCGACAACCGGTACGAGCCACAGGGCGTGCAGCCAGATCGGCTCGGCGAACGTGATATCGGCAAACCCGTTCTCGCGGAGCGAGCGGATCGCGTCCATCGGACTCGCTGCTGCCAGGAGCGATGGCAGGTGGTGGGCGTCGCCGGCTTGGGTGACTCGGAGCGGTGTCATGCCACACTCCGGTACACGACGGTTGTGAGGAGCACCTCGATCGCCAGCAGCGCGAGTGCCGCGAGCGCGAGCGGGGGGAAGCGTTCGTCGACATTCGCGTATTCGACGGACTCGATGCGCGTGGTCTCGAGCGTGTCGATCTGCTCGTAGACCTGCCGGAGGGCTTCGGCGTCGCGGGCGTTCCAGTACATGCCGCCGGTGATCTCGGCGATCTCGCGGAGGGCCTGCGATGACTCGCTGGCGAAGAACGCGCCGATGCCGCGCCGGCGTTGGTCGCCGATGTCGATCGCGTAGATCGTCACGCCCCAGTCGCGGGCAAGCCGGGCGGCGTCGCGGGGCGACACGTCGCCCCGGTTGTTCTGGCCGTCGGTGAGTAGCACGATCGCCTTGCTGTTGATCGTGAACTCGGGAATCTCGGCGTCCGACGCCGCCTGCGACTCGGCGAGATCGTCCTCGGCCTTCTTGAGGCGCGCGAGGGCGAGGGCGAGGGCGTCGCCGATGGCGGTGCCGTCGTCGGCGGTTCGCGGTGTGGCAAGCGTGGCGGCGTCCGCCAGCGCCACGAGCGGCTCGTGGTGGCGCACCAGCGGGCACACGGTCTCGGCGTACGCGGCGAACGTGACCAGGCCGATCATGTCCGAGGGCCGCCCGTCGAACTGATCGCCGTCACCGAGCACGAAGTCGCGGAGGACCTGCTTGACGGCGTCGAAGCGCGACACGACCGCGTCGCCGCTGGCGATCGGTTGCTGCATGCTCGAAGAGCGATCGAGCACGATTTGCATGGCGATGCCATCGGTCGAGGTGCGCGTCTCGCCGGATCGTTCCTGGGGCCGGGCGATCGCCGCGATGAGCAGCGCGAGGCACCCGAGGCGGCAGGCCGTGGGCAGCCAACGCGTCCGGACGCGGAGCGTGCTGCTGCCGATCGTGAGCTGATCGATGGCGGCGTGCAGCGTCGCGGGCCGCCGCCGCTTGGTGCGCACGAGGAGCACGAGCGGCAGCGCGGCGAGCATTACCCAGGCGAGCGGGAAGCCGAAGTGTTGTGTGATGCCGGTCATACATCACCCTCGCTTCGCGCGGGCGCCGCCGTGAGGCGTTGCATCTCATCCACGGCGGGCGGGATCAACGAGACCAGCGCGTCGGGATCGGTCCCCGACTGGTCGCCATCCAGGAATCGGAGGCGTTCGACCTCGCACGCGAAGGGCTCGATGGCGTCCGCCCTGCAGGCCCGCGCGAGCTCGCTCAGGGGCCAAGACGCGGGGCGACCCAGCGCATCGGCGAGCACGGCCCGCGCGGCGTGGTCGAGCGCTGCGAGTGCTTCGGGGTTGAGCGATGGGGCTGAGGCCACGGCTTCGGCGGCGCGCTCAAGATCGACGAAACGTTCTGCGTGGACCGCTTCGGCGGTGTTGCTGTCCCACCGGCGGGCAACAAGCCCCGCCGTGATGCCGATGACGGCGACCGCACCGGCGGCGATCCACACCGTCGCCGGCATCTGCTGCCCGCCATCGCCGGCGGGCTCGGGAAGCAACTCATCGAGACGCGCCGCCCCCGGCGGCGGGCCCCCGACGGTGACGGCGAACTCGTCGAGCACCAACGCCCGATCGGCCACCGCCAGCGTCATCGGCCCGGCGACGTACGTGCCGGGAAGAAACGGCGAGACGTGGAGCACGACGGACTCGGTGAACTCGTCGGCTGCGAGCCGCTGCGGCGACTCCACGGCCACGGCGTCGATCGACCAGGGCGACATCGCCGCGGCCCAGTCCGGCCACGTCACGCGCTCGCCCGCGGAGCGCGTCACGACGACGCGGATCGTGACCTGGTCGGCGATGCTTGGCTGGGCTGGCGTGACGAACACTTCCGCGCGCACGTCGCCGTCGACTGTGGTCGCGACGGGAGAGGCCTCGGCGGCGTGCTCGGCGCCGCGATGGCACGCCGGCAGCAGGATCGCTGCAATCGCAATAATGCCGACCGCGCTCGCACGCTGTCCGCGGGTTGCTTGGCGGAGCATCATCGGCGACGCTCCCGGTGGTGGAAGTAGTGCGCGAGATCATCACCGATCGGGCGGGCAGTGGAGAGCGCGAGCAGATCGCAGCCTGCACGCTGCAACGCGGCCTCGACACGGGCAACGCGCGCAGCCCGAGCCTCGACCATCCGCCTCATCGCGCGCTTGGAGAGCGTGTCGATGACTGCGGTCGTGCCCGACTCGGGATCGCGGACGCGCAGCAGGCCCATGCGGGGCAAGCGGTCGAGCGCGGGGTCATCGAGGCGGGCGACGATGACCTCGTGCCGCTTGGTCAGCTGGCGGGCCTGGCGGGCGGTCGCCTCGAGCTGGTCGTCGCTGATGAGCAGGTCGCTCATCAGCACGATGATCGACCGGCGCGGGTGCAGCCGGCCGGCTGTCTCGAGCGCCTTGTGCAGGTCGGTGCCGTTGCCGATGGGTGCGATGCCCATGATCTCCCGGATCACGCGCAGCGTGTGCGTCCGCCCGAGACGCGGCGGCACGTGGCGCTCGAGGCGATCGCTGAACAGCAGCACGCCGACCCGGTCGCCGTTGCTCGCCGCGGCAAGCGTGAGCACCGCAGCCGCCTCCGCGGCGAGCCTCCGCAGGGTGCGCGAGCCCGAGCCGAATTTGCCCGAGGCGCTCACGTCCACGACGAGATTCAGCGTCAGCTGGCGCTCCTCGACGAAGCGTTTGATGTGCGGCGTGCGTGTTCGGGCGGTCACGTTCCAATCGATCGCCCGGACGTCGTCGCCCGGCTCGTACGGGCGGACATCGGCGAACTCGACGCCCTGGCCCTTGAAGGCCGCGTGATACTCGCCCGCGAAGAGCGCGTCGACACGCCTCCGCGTGCGGAGCTGGAGTCGGCGGACATCACGCATGAGCTCGTCGGTGAGCATCGAGGGGCGGGCTCCGATGGTCAGATGCGGCGGGCGAGCGGGACGGTCATGGCGCGGGGATGCGGTCGAGGACGCGCTGGATGATCGCTTCGGGCGTCTCGTCCTCGGCCTGGGCTTCGAAGGAGGGCGTGATGCGGTGCGCGAGGACCATCATCGCGACCGCCTTGACGTCTGTTGGGATCACCGCGGGTCGGCCGGCAAGGAAGGCGTGGGCGCGTGCGGCGCGGGCGAGTGCGATCGAGCCGCGGGGCGAGGCTCCGAACTCGATGAGCGGCGCGATGTCGAGGCCGAATGCCGCGGGGTCGCGCGTCGCATGCACGAGATCGACGATGTAGTCGCGCACCGCCGGCACGAGGGTGATCTGCTCGACGATGCGCCGCGCGTCGATGAGCTCGCCGGCCGACATCATCGCCGCCACGCTGGGCGTGTCGCTCCCCGCGGCCATGCGATCGACGATCGTGCGCTCGTCCTCGCGCGAGGGGTAGCCGATAGTCAGCTTCAGCAGGAAGCGATCGACCAGCGCCTCGGGCAGGCGGTAAGTGCCTTCCTGCTCGACCGGGTTCTGCGTGGCGAGCACCAGGAACGGCGCCTCGAGCGGGTACGTCGCGTCGCCGATCGTGACCTGGCGCTCCTGCATCGCCTCGAGCAACGCGGACTGGACCTTGGCGGGCGCGCGGTTGATCTCGTCGGCGAGCACGATGTTCGCGAAGATGGGGCCCTTCCGCGGGGAAAACTCGTGCGTCCGCGGGTCGTAGATCAGCGTGCCGATCAGGTCCGCGGGCAATAGGTCCGGCGTGAACTGCACGCGAGAGAACCGGGCGTCGAGCGCCCGGGCGAGTGTCGAGACGGTGAGCGTCTTGGCGAGCCCGGGCACGCCCTCGAGCAGGACGTGGCCGGCGGTCAGCAAACCGATCAGCAGCCCCTGCACCATGTCGCGCTGGCCGACGATCACCCGGCCGACCTCGTCGGTCAGCGCCGAGAACCGCTCGGCGAGCGCCTCCCGCTCGGCCTCGGCCGGGCTGGCCGGGCCGGGTGGTGGGGAAGCGGGGGGCGTGTTGTGGGGGTTTGCAGCATCGAGTGGGCGAGTGGCATCCACGGCGTACTCCTTGCCTTGCGCGTCGCAGCATACGGATGAGGCAAACCGCCCGGCCTGTCACCGCGTGGCGCTGTTGCGACACGGGCGTGACAGACCGGGCGGCCGGCGGTTGGCTGGCGGTCTCTGCCGCGAGGGTCTGCCTACTCCGAGAGGCGGGGGCCGCCCTCGGCCGGCGCGCCCGGCTGCTGCAGCTGGATCTCGCCGTGGCGCTCCTCATACTGGCGGATGACCTGGCCCAAGCTGATCGCCAGGCGCTTGGCGCCCGACCAGTTCATGATGACGCGGTTGCCCACGTTGAAGGAAAGGACGGGCTGGCCGTCGGGGCCCTGCATGGGGAGGTTCACGCCGAAGTCGAGCACGACCTCGTCGCTGGTGGTCGAGGTGCGGATCGTGTTGGCGTAGCCGGTCGACATCTTCGACTCGTCGATGCGGAGTTGGATCTGCTGTTGCTGCGGTTGCTGGTCGTCGGCCATCGGTGGTTCCTCCGTTGGTGCCCAGGGCGGGCGATGGTGTGTGGGGTGGTGCCGCTCAGCCGCACGGGCGGGCTCGCCATCGGCGATCGGCGTGGGGGAGACTCTAGGGCAGGGCTCCGGCGTTGGGGACCTCGGGCGCGTCGGCCGACTGAAGGCTCGAGCCGACGCCGCTATGGTGCTCCGTCGGGCCCGCGCGCCCGCGATCCACTCTCACACCACAGCGGGCATGACGCCCGGGGGCATCCGTGGCCAGCAGCAACCGACTCCTGACCGTTGCCAATCGCCTTCCCGTTCGCCGGACCGAGGCGGGCGAGTGGAAGACCAGCCCGGGCGGGCTCGTCGCGGCAATCGCGCCCTTCCTGCGCGACCGCGAGGGCGTCTGGGTCGGATGGACCGGCGAGGCCGACGACTCGATCGAGTCGTTCCACCACGACGGCATCAACAACCGTGTGGTCTCGCTCACGCCCTCTGAGATCGACGCGTTCTACCGGGGCTTCAGCAACGGCACGCTCTGGCCGCTCTACCACGACTGTGTGCGCCCGCCGGAGTACCACCGCCGTTGGTGGTGGCCGTACGTAGATGTCAACCGCCGCTTCGCCGAGCAAGCGGCCGACGAGATCACCGACCGCGAGCTCGTCTGGGTGCACGACTACCAGTTGCAGCTGGTGCCAGCGATGATCCGCGAGCGACGCCCGCACG
>CAYQAD010000046.1:0-12649 GCA_964415125.1 uncultured Phycisphaeraceae bacterium
CCTCCGGGTTATGAGCCCGACGAGCTACCAGGCTGCTCTACCCCGCAATCTGGTCGTGACTGTAGGCGGGCCGTGTTCGGCGAGTCAACCCGGCGGCGTCACGCCTCGTCGCGACGCTCGCCCACGAGCAACTGCTCGAAGCCGACCCGGCGATTCAGCAGCAGCATCCCGAGCGCCGAGTTGGCCGACCATGTCCGGATCGCCTCGCGATCGCCGCGGAAGACGAATCGTCGGCACTCGGTGTTCGTGCGGCTCGCGTGCGCGATGAAGACGGTGCCGACGGGCTTGCCCGGCACGGCGCCGCCGGGGCCCGCGATGCCCGTGATCGCGAGCGCATGGTCGGTGCCGATCCGCTCGCGGCAGCCCTGGGCCATTGCTGTTGCCACCTCGGCGCTCACCGCGCCCGGCCTGTCGCTGTGGTCGGCGTCGTTGAACAGCGCCGCGTCCACGCCGAGCAGCGACTGCTTCATCTCGTTGGTGTACGTCACGAGCCCCGCGACGACAGCTGCGGATGACCCGGGCGTGTCGGTGAGCATCTTCGACACGAGCCCGCCCGTGCAGCTCTCGGCCAGCGAGATCGTCTCGCCGCGCGCGGCGAGGTGCGCCACCGCCAAGTGGCCGATCGGATGGTCCGTCACGCCGATCACGCACGGTCCAACCGCGTCACGTGCTATCGCCTCCGCCTCATCGAGCGAGGCCGACGCATGCTCCAGCTCGCCTTCGTACCGCATGCGGATGGAGACGATGCCCATGGAGGCGGTGGTGCCGATCAGCGTGCCGCGTGATCGGTTCATCGCGTCGCCGAGGCGCCGTGCGATCTCGCTCTCTCCGAGCCCGAACGTCTTGAGCACACGCGTGCGCACGGCCCTGCCTGCCTCCGCCCGCAAGCGAGGCACAACCGCCGACTCGAACATCGGCTGCATCTCCCTCGGCGGCCCGGGCAGGCAGAGCACATCGCTTCCCGCGACGGTCGCCCGCAACCCCGGCGCAGTGCCGTGGTCATTCGGAATCGCATGGGCGGACGCCGGCCGCAGCGCCTGCACGCGGTTTGTGGGCGGCATCGCGCGGCCCGCTCGTGCGAACCACGCCTCGATCTGCGCAAGCGACTCGCCGTCCTCGATGAGCTCGTCGCCAAGAGCGCGGGTGAGTGCGGCGCGAGTAAGGTCGTCGGCGGTCGGGCCGAGCCCGCCCGTGATCACGATGATGTCGACGGCCGACGCCATCCGCGTGATGGCGCTCGCGATCGCGGCTTCGTCGTCGTCGAGCGTTGTGTGCTCGATCGTGCGCACGCCGCGCTCGAGCAGCTGGCTCGCCAGCCACTTGCTATTGGTGTCGAGCGTCTGGCCGAGCGTCAGCTCGTCACCGATAGAGATCAGCGCCGCTGTGCGGTGCGGCTGTGGAGCGTCGGTCATGCCCGCGAGGCTACCGGCATCGGACGGGGCCCGGGGTGGGGTGTCGCCCTAGCAATCTTTGGCATTGCCCACGGGCCCGGTGGCGTTGCCCGCGTGCCCGGCCTCGGAGCCGAGATAGCCGGTCTGCCCGTCGCCGACGTAGTGGATCGCGACCGTGTTGGTGACCTTCGGCGCGCCGAGGGGCTTGCCCGCGAGCAGCAGCACCGCGTCGCCCGCCTCGGCCCAGCCGAGCTCGAGCATCATCGCGTCGATCGCGCGATTCCACGCCGCCAGCGTGCCATCCTCCGGCGGCTGCATGTGCACGGGTGTCACGCCCGCAAGCAGCAGCATCCGCCGCGTGGCCCGCGCACTGGACGAGCACGCGATGATCGGCCGCCCGGCGTCGAAGTTGGCGAGATACCGCGCGGTCCCGCCGTTCTCGCTCCAGCAGACCAGCAGCCGCGCGTTGATGTCCCGGGCGATGTACGAGGCGCCGTGCGCGAGCGCAGCAGTGGGGTACCTCGAGTCTGCCAGACGGGCCGGCGCTTCGAGCGGGCGCGACCGCGCAACAAGGTCGGCCTCGGTCTCGGCGCAGATCCGCCGCATCGTCTCGACCACCAGCGTGGGGTGCCGGCCGACCGCGGTCTCGCCCGAGAGCATCACCGCGTCCGCCCCGTCGTAGATCGCGTTGGCAACATCGGTCGCCTCGGCGCGCGTCGGCGAGGCGTTGTCGATCATCGTCTCGAGCATCTGCGTCGCGACGATGCAGGGTTTGCCCCACTCGTGGCATGCCCGCGCGATCCGCTTCTGCACCACGGGTACCTCGGCGATATCCATCTCGACGCCGAGGTCGCCGCGTGCGATCATGATCGCGTCGGCGACCGCGACGATCTCGTCGATCCGCGCGACCGCCTGGGGCTTCTCGACTTTCGCGACGATCGGGATCTCGCTGCCCTTCTCGTCCGACCTCGCCCGGTCGATCGAGCACAGCTCCGCGAGCCGGCGCTTGAGCTCCAGAATGTCCTCGGGGCGCCGAACGAAGCTCAGCGCGAGCAGGTCCATGCCCTGTCCCACGGCCCACTCGACGCACCGCCAATCGTGGGCGGTCATCGCCTCGACGGACATCTCGGTCTCGGGCAGGTTGATGCCCTTTTTCGACGTGATCAGGCCGCCCACCGTCACCCGGCACACGAGCTCGTCGGCGCGGCGCTCGACCGCGAGCATGCGGATCGCGCCGTCGTTCACGAGAAGCCGCTGGCCGGGCTCGACCTCCTCGATCATCGGCTCGTAGGTGCACCCGATGACCAGCCGCGTCGCGCCGTCGACCTGCTCCTCAAAGGCGTCGGCCACACCCCGCCGGATGACCACGTCCTCGCCCGGCTCGACGGTGAAGCCGTCGCCGGGCACCTGGGTCACGCGGATCTTCGGCCCGCTCAGATCGCCCAGGCACGCGACCGGTCGGCCGAGCGCCTCTGCGGCTTGGCGCACGATCGCGAGCCGATCACCGTGCTCCTCAAAGGTGCCGTGCGAGAAGTTGAAGCGGAAGATATTCACGCCCGCCTCGATGAGGCGAGAAACGGTCTCGGGCGACTCGCTCGCCGGCCCGATTGTCGCGATGACCTTCGTCCGCGTCGGCCTGCGGATCTCTCGGGCAACCGGCTCGTGGGCGGCTGTCGACTCGGTCGTCGATGGGCTTGCCGATTGGGCTGTCGGCCGGGACGTCGATGGAATCGCAGCGGGCTTCGCGGGCGTCATGGTCATGGTCCGCCTATGTCGGCAAGCGCCACCACCCGCTCGTACTGCTCCTGAAAGATCAGCGTGTAGATGATCTCCAGCCTCTTCGCAACCGCGCCATCCCGCCAAGTGTCGCGTATGGCCCGATAGTTCTCCTCGGTAAAGGGCAGCAGCGCGTCGGCGGGCAGCTCGATGCCGTCGTTGCCAAACTCCGCTTCCCACAGCGCCGCGATGCGATCGGGGTCCGGGAACGCGTAAAACAGCGCCTCCATCTCTGGCCGGACGCTGTCGTCCGCGTCACGCAGCGCCGCCCACGCCTCGTCCTGCGACGGGCCCACGTCGATCGCGAACGAGCCCATCATCACCTGCACGCCCGTCCGCCAGCCGGGGTTGCGCGTGTCGGAGGCGAGCGTGAACGGATCGCTCTTGTCCACGAAGTAGGGCAGGTACTTCTCGTACATCACGCGACGCACCGGCATCCGGCGGAGCTCGTGCTGCCTCGGCCCCATCGCCTTGCCGCTCGGGCCCATCGGGTTGTCCGCCCCTGCCGGCGAGCCGACCGCGTTGAACTGCCAGAGCGCTTGCGCCTCCTCGGTGAGCGTGAACTCGACGAAGCGCCGCGCGAGATCGGGTCGCGGGCCGCCCCGCACGATCGACACCGGGTCGGCGTCGACGTACACGGCGCCCTTCGGGTCGGCGTAGTCCACGCGGCAGGTGTCGGGCGTCTCGCCCGGCTTCATGATGACCTGGGCCTGCCCGCGCCCGTAAAAATCGATCGCAAGGCCGGCAGCTGCCTCCCCCTGGCTGACGTCGATCGGCGGCCGGGTCGAAGAGTTCGTGAAGTACCGCGAGTTCGCGGTCATCGCGCGGAGCACCCGCCAGCCCTCGTCCCACCCGTAGTTGCCTAGGATCGAGTCGAAGGTCGTCGTGATAGAGCCGGACTGCCGCGGGTCGGCAAGCGCGATCCAGCCCGCCAGCCGCGCGTCCGTGAGGTCCTTGAAGGACGCCGGCTCCGCGACGCCCAGCTTCGCGAGCACATCGCGGTTGTAGACAATCCCGAAGCTCGACAGCGCCGTGCCAAGCCAGTACTGCTCGGGGTGGTAGAGCTGCTCCGAGCCGATGCGGTTCTCGCCGTACCACTCGTCGAGCTGCGCCTGCGAGAACCCCGCGGGCACCGAGATCGGCACGTTAAAAGGCTCAACGCCCTCCGGCGCCGCGGTCACGCCGCGGGCCAGCCGCCCATGGTCGTACGACCCGCCGCCGAACATCAGGTCGAAGCCGATGGTGCCCGGCTCGCACGAGCCGTCGGCCGCGATGTTGCCCTGCTTGATGTTCGCCCCGAACTCGCTCTGGAGCAGCTTGACGATGTCCGACGTGCCCCCGGGCGTGCGCCACGAGATCCGGACCGGCTCGCCGTGCGTCCGCTCGTGCCACGCCGAGAACGCACGCTCGAACTCCGAGCGGATCTGCTCCACGTGCGGCGTCACGATCACCACCACAGGCACGTCGGCGCTCGCCGAATCGCGTTCCCGCTTCGGCTGCATCGCGAAGGGAACGCCAAGGACCAGGACGAGCGAGACCAGGATAACCACGCGTGCGATCATGATGGGGCGAGTCTACGCTGCCGCACGCCCCCGCCGCACGCCCCCGCCGCACGCCACCTCCACATGCCCCCACGCTTCGCCCGAGCAACGGAGAACGCCATGAACGAGAATCAGCCCCAGGGACCCGTCGCCATCGTGACGGGAGCGGGAACCGGCATCGGCCTGGCGCTCTGCCAGCGGCTTGCGACCCGCGGCTACCGCCTCGTGCTCGCCGGGCGACGCCGGGAGCCGCTCGAGTCCGCCGCCGCCGCCCTCAACACCGAGTCGCTCATCCACATCGCCGACATGGGCAAGCCCGACGACGCCCAGGCCGTGGTCGACGCAGCGGCCGAGGCGTTCGGCCGGCTCGACGCTCTGGTCAACAACGCCGGCGGCGGCCCGCTGGCGCCAATCGACGAGCACACGCCCGACATGATCCGCCAGACGCTCGAGACCAACACCCTCGGCCCGGCTGTCGCGATCGCCCGTGCCTGGCCGATCTTCATCCGCCAGGGCGCCGGCTGCATCGTGAACGTCTCGTCGCGCGCGTCGGTCGATCCCTTCCCGGGCTTCTTCGCGTACGCCGCGAGCAAGGCGGGCGTAAACCTGCTCGCCAAGTCGGCCGCGAGCGAGGGGGCTGCGCACGGCATCCGCGCCTTCGCCGTCGCACCGGGCGCAGTCGAGACGCCGCTGCTCCGCGCGCTGTTCGACGAAGCGACCATCCCACGCAATCAGACGATGGCGCCCGACACGGTCGCGGCGGTCATCGAGGCATGCGTCATCGGCGACCACGACGACAAGTCAGGCGAGACGATCCACGTCTCCGCCGAGTCGCCCGAGGGCGCGGTGCACACCAGCGGGCCCCGCTGAGTCGCCAGCCGCGAGTCTCAGGCCGCGGCCCGGTCGCACTGGCTCACAAGCTTGCCGACCGCCTCGCGGTTCTCCGCGAGACTCATCGTGCTGTTCACCGAGTTGAGCGTGTCGGCCGCAAGATCCGCGATCGACTCGAAGCCGAGCGACGGCGCGGTGCCCTGGATCCGGTTGCACGCTCGGATGAACGCCTCGACATCGTCCGCCGCCAGCGCGTCGGTGATCTCCTTGCCGATGCCGCGGAGGTCGTTGAGAAACGAGTCCACAAGCGGCCGCAGCGGCGAGTCGCTCGGCAGGCTGCTCCGCACCCGACCGTCCGACGCGCCGTGCTTCACGCCCGGCAGAATGAACTCCGCCAGGCCCTGCAGCAGCGCCTTTTCCTCGAGCGGCTTCTTCAGGAACCCCGAGACGCCCGCGGCGCGAAGCTGCTCGCGCGTCGCCGGGCGTGTGTCGGCCGAGAGCACCAGCACGGGCACGCCGGGCTGCTTTTCCTCGATCATCGGGAACAGCTCCAGCGGGTCCTTCGACTCGATGTCGTGGTCGACCAGCACGATCTTGGTCCGCGGGTCGATCGTCTCGAGCGACGCGTCCAGCGAGTCGCCGTACCCGATCGCCAGGCCCGTCTCACGCAGGTAGTGCTGCACGATCCGTGTGAGCACGACGTTGTCCGCGAGCACGACGATCCGTCCGACCAGCGCTTCGGCCTTGACGCTCTCCACCGAGTATTGCTGCGCGAGGCGGTCCATGTCGGCAAACGCCTGCACCTCGACCGGCTCGTCGAACCGCAGCCCGACCTCATGGATGTGACCACGCACGTGGTTGCACCGCACAACCTCGCCCGAGACGTAGATCTCGCCGCGCAGGCTGTGCCTGAGCTTCACTCGGGCGCGGGTGCCGTTGTAGACGAACGAGGAGTGCAAGAGCGACATGCCGCCCGACGAGATGTTCCGGCACGCCATGACCAGCTCGATCCGCTGGCGGTCAGTATTGGTGAGCTCGATGGGCACGAAGGCCCGGCGGAACTCGACCCGAGCGTGCGCACGCTTGGCCGAGCCGCTCGCGCTGTCGTGGCGATCGAGCTCATCGAGCAGCGCGCGAAGCTCCTGCTCACTGCGACGAATCGTGTTGTTGGCTGCCGATGGCAACAGAAGGTCCTCCCGGAAGACGCGATAAGGCGTCGGACCGGGATATCGGCGGCAGGCCCTGTCCCCTTCGATCGCGACGCCATAAACGGGCGTCCGGTGGGCAGGCTCTGCGGGACAGGCTGAACCACAGTCCGAGAACCCCGCACGGGGCGCCGATCAGTCTTCGGGCTGATAGGTGCTCGCCACATACAGCTCGCCGAGCTGTGCGTCATCGGCGGTGCTCGGCGCTCCGCTCATGAGGTCCGCGCCGGTCTGGCTCTTCGGGAACGCGATCACGTCGCGGATGTTGTCCGTGCCCGCAAGGTGCATGACCATGCGGTCGAGGCCGAACGCCACGCCACCGTGCGGCGGCGCACCGAAACGCAGCGCCTCGAGCAGGAAGCTGAACTTCTCCTCCGCCTCCTCCTTGGACATGCCCAGCAGTCCGAACACCTTCGACTGCACCTCCTGCTGGTGGATACGGATCGAGCCGCCGCCGATCTCCGAGCCGTTGCAAACCATGTCGTACCCGTCGGAGAGCACGCCCTCGACCGCGTCCACATCGCTCGCGTCGAGCGCCAGGAACTTCTCGAGCTGGTCGGGCCGCGGTGCCGTAAAGGGATGGTGCAGCGCGTAGTACCGCTTGGTCTCGGCGTCCCACTCAAACATCGGGAAGTCCTCGACCCAGTACATGTCCCACACGCCCTCGGGGATCATGTCCAGGTCCGCCGCGACCTTCTGCCGCAGCTCGCCGAGCGCCTTGCAGCACGTCGCGTACGTGTCGGCCCCGAACAGCACCGCGTCGCCCGGCTCGAGGCCCAATCGCTCCACAAGCTCGCCGGCGATCGGCGCGATGAACCGCGCGACACCCGTCTCAAAGCCGCCGTTCTCCCCCTGCCCGGTGTACTTGGCGACGGGCACGCCGCCCGCGCCGAACTGGCGGACCCACTCGGTGTACCCGTCGGTCATCTTGCGTGTGAACTTCTCCGCGCCCCCCGGCACGCGGATCGCGCGGACCACACCGCGGTCCTTGGCCAGCGCATCGGCAAACACTTTGAAGTCGGTCGTCGCCGCAAGGTCAGAAAGGTCCACGATCTCGAGCCCGTATCGCCGGTCCGGGCGGTCCGAGCCGTACCGGTCCATCGCCTCGCGGTACGAGACGCGGTCGAAGTCCGGCAGGTCCACGCCAAGCACCGTCTTCCAGACGCGCTTGGCGAAGCCCTCCATCATCGTCAGCACCGCGTTGCGGTCGACGAACGACATCTCGAGGTCG
Organism: uncultured Phycisphaeraceae bacterium; assembly: GCA_964415125.1. Taxonomy (GTDB): domain Bacteria; phylum Planctomycetota; class Phycisphaerae; order Phycisphaerales; family UBA1924; genus CAYQAD01. Next base: position 7,976 of record CAYQAD010000046.1, read on the forward strand.
ATCTGCGTGAACTCGGCCTGGCGATCCGCCCGCGGGTCCTCGTCGCGGAAGCATCGGCAGATCTGCAGGTACCGGTCGCAGCCGGACACCATCAGCAACTGCTTAAAGATCTGCGGGCTCTGCGGCAGCGCGTACCACATCCCGGGCTGGTGCCGGCTGGGCACCAGAAAGTCACGCGCACCCTCGGGCGTGCTCTTGCACAGATAGGGCGTCTCGATCTCAAGAAACCCGTGCTCGTCGAAGTAATCCCGGGTGATCTTCGAGACCCGGTGCCGGATCGCGAGGATCTCCTGCATGCGAGGCCGGCGCAGGTCGAGGTAGCGGTGCTTGAGCCGGGTCTCCTCGCCGGGCAGGTCGCTGGCGCTCGGGAGCATCGGCGGGGCCGCGGTCTTATTGAGCACCTCGACCTTCGCCGCGACCACCTCGATCTCGCCGGTCGCGAGCTTCTTGTTGGGCCCGCCGTCGCGTGCGCGGACGACGCCCTCGGCCGAGATCACGTCCTCATTGCGCAGCTTGTCTGCCACGGCCAGCAGCTCCGGGCTTGCGTCCTCGAGGTCAAAGACCACCTGCGTGAGTCCGTACCGATCGCGGATATCGACGAAGACGAGCCCCGTGCCGTGGTCGCGATAGGAGTTGACCCATCCCTGAAGAACGACCGTCTGGCCGATGTGCTCGGGTCGGATCTCGCCGCAGGTGTGCGTACGGGTGCGGTGCATGGGAGTAGGGCCTTCGACTTGCGTGCGTGTGGTTCGAGCGATCGCGCCCGCGACTCCGCGGGCCGGACGCATCGGCCGCCATCGGCCGCTGCGCGGGCGGACTATAGCGGGCGGCCGCCATCCGGCATCCCCGGAGCATCGCGCCGGTCATGCCGAGTCACGACGCGCCGCGGCCGGCGGCGCCCGCAGCACACGAAGCGCCCCCGGGCGGGCCTCGGCCACGATCGGCGTCTTAAGCCCGCCGCGCCCGTCGCCGAGCAGCACGCCCGGCGCTTCCCCGTCGAGTTGCACCGCCGCCGGCACCCCGCCCGTCGTCGCGATCGCGATCCGCGACCCCCGCCCGCGAACCACGCGAGGCCCGTGCCGACGCAGGCGCGACCGCCCGAGCCGCCAGGCCAGCATCGCGATCGATCGCGCGGGCAGCACCACCACATCGAGCAGGCCGTCGGCCGCGTCCGCGCCGTGGGCGGGGTCGAGCCGGACCGCGTACTGCGGCGTGTTCGCAACGATCGCCATCCCCCGCACGCCCTCGGCGATCACCCGCCCATCAACCTCGACACGCAGCTCTGGCAACGCCGGCCGGGCCGCCTCGGCGAGCGTCGGCACCACGTACGACCCATGCCACACGGTCCCACGCCGCCGGGCAGCCAGGCGATGCACGATCGAGGCATCGGGCCCCACGCTCAGCATCGTCGCGAAGCGCGTGCCCCCGTCGCCTGCCGCGCCGAGTCGCTCGCAAACGCCCAGGTCCATCGAGTCCACACGCCACGCATCGACCGCGGCCGCCAACGCCCCCGCTCGGCAGGCGTGGCCGAGCTGACGGGCGAGCAGGTTCTCATTGCCTGTGCCGAGGTGATAGATCGGCGCTCCCGCGCGAGCAAGCATGGGCAGCGCGTGCAGCACCGTGCCGTCCCCGCCCGCAATCGCCACCGCATCGGCCGCACCCAGCGCCGCCTCGAGATCGCCGCCCGGTGCCCGTGCGTCCACCACCCGCGCCGTGTGCCCTCGGACCTCAAGCGCCCGCTCGGCCGACGCCGCGACCACCGCCGCCCTGCCGCGCCCAGACATCGCGTTGCACACAATCAGGATCCGCCTGCTGCGCGTCGCCAAAGCCTCGCTCCTCCACGCCGTCGCGCAGCTGTCCAGCGTGGGCGAGCCTACCACGCGCCGCGCCCGCCAGCCGAACATCCCCCGTCGCCCCACCCACGAACAACATCCCATGCCTGCTCGCGATCCGTCCAGACGAAGCCCCGCCCGCGCCGCCGCGGTTCAGCTCGTCTGGCTCAAGCGGGACCTGCGTGTCCACGACCACGCCGCGCTCGTCGCGGCCGCAGCCGCCGGCCCGATCGTTGCGCTCTACATCTACGAGCCCGACGTGCTGACCGCCCCGTACTACGACGCGAGCCACCTCCGATTCATCGAGCAATGCCTCGATGAGGTCGACCGTGCGCTCCGCGAACGCGGAACCCGCCTCGTCCGCCGCACGGGCGAGGCAACGGCCGTGCTCGCCAGCCTCCACCGCGAGCTCGCGCCCTACGGCGGGATCGCGGCCCTCTGGTCCCACGAGGAGACCGCCCAGGCGAGCACTTTCGCACGCGACCGCCGCGTTGCCATGTGGTGCCGCGAGCAACGCATCCCGTGGCACGAACCCCCGCAGACCGGCGTGGTCCGCAGGCTCCGGACCCGCGACGGCTGGGCTCGCCGATGGCTCGACCGCATGAAGGCAAGCCCCCTCGACCCGCCCGACCACCTCACGACCGTCCCCGACGTCGAGCCCGGCGTCGCCCCGAACCCCGCCGACCTCGGCCTGCCCGACGTCGCCCGGGCCAAAGCCCTCGCCGGCGGCAGCAGCAGGGGGCAGCGTCTCCTCGATTCGTTCCTCACCACACGAGGCGTGGACTACACGCGCGCCATGTCGAGCCCCCTCGACGGCTGGGACGCTTGCTCACGCCTCAGCCCGCATCTGACATGGGGCTCGGTCTCCATCCGCCAGTGCTACCACGCCTCCCGCGATCGTCTTGCCACGCTCCGGGCGGACGACCGCGCCTCGGGCGAGATCGACCCGCGCTGGTTCCGCGCGATCGCGTCCTTCGAGAAGCGCCTCCGATGGCGCTGCCACTTCATGCAGAAGCTCGAGGACGAGCCCGACATCGAACTCTACAACATGAACCGCGCGTTCGACGGCCTGCGCGCCCCCGAGCCCGATCCCCGCCTCCAGCACGCCTGGATCACCGGCAACACCGGGTACCCGCTCGTCGACGCGTGCGTCCGGGCCCTGCACGCCTCGGGCTGGATCAACTTCCGCATGCGCGCGATGCTCGCCTCGTTTGCCGCCTACCACCTCTGGCAGCACTGGAAGCCCTCGGCCGACGCGATGGCGCCGCTCTTCCTCGACTTCGAGGCGGGCATCCACTTCTCGCAGTTCCAGATGCAGGCGGGCGTCACGGGCATCAACACCGTCCGCATCTACTCCCCGATCAAACAGGTCGCCGATCAGGACCCGCGCGGCGAGTTCATCCGCCGATACGTCCCCGAGCTCGAGGGCGTGCCGACCGAGTTCATCGCCGAGCCGCACCGCATGCCCACCCTCACCCAGCACATGGCCGGCTGCGTCATCGGCACGCACTACCCCGAGCCCATCGTGGACCACACTGAGGCGTACCGCGCCGCGAAAGACCGAGTCTTCGCCTGGAAGCAGCGCCCCGGCGTGCGCGACTCGTCGAGGCGCGTCTACATCAAGCACGGCTCCCGAAAGAGCCCGCTCCGCGATCGCCTCGACAACAAAGAGTGACCAACGCCCGCGGGACGCGTCGAAGCCCGATGACGCTACGCCGCCGCCTTGAGCGACGCGCCGAAGAGGCTGCCCGCCACGATCTGCGCGATCTCGCCCCAGCCGTCGGCCTCGCTCGCGGTGGGAAGCTCGGGCAGCACGCCCAGCAACGCCGCCTCGAGCTCGTCGCGCACCCGCTCATGAAAGGCGTCGCAGTGCGTGTCGCCCGGCACGGGCAACGCGCTGCGGTCTAGCACGCCGCGGATCGTGTCGGCCATCTCGGCATTGAGCGCCACGAGGCGGATCGCCGCCGCGACGCTCTCCCGACGACGCTCCAGCCGCACCGGGAACGCCAGGTCCTCCTCGAGTGGGACCGCGCTCATCCGCTCGATAAACGACTCGGCCGCCGTCGTCGGCACGAGCGGGGCGTTGCGGATGGTCTGCGAGATCTGCTCGGCGGTTTCAGGGTTCATGTGGGGGCTATCGGTCCAAGCAGCCGCCCGCTTCAGTCGAATCGCCCCGTCCGCAGGCCCCAGACCGTGTGCACGATCCTCGTGCAGACGATGCCGATGCAAAAGCCCGCCGCGAAGGCCAGCCCCGGCCGGAGCCCCGCGTGCTGGAACGCGTAGGTCAGCCCGCCCGCGATCACGTAGTAGATCGGGCTGAGGATGATCCGCTCGAGCTGGATGATCGTCGCGTCGCGCACGAACGGGCGGCGCTTGCGTCGCTGCTCGTCCTCGTACCGCTCGGCCTCGGTCTCGTGCTTCAACGGCCGCCAGTTGTTCGCGATCCAGTGCAGCACGTAGTACAGCAGCACGTCGACGACGATATCGATCGCGATCGCCGCGAGCGTGATGATGAACTTCTTCTCCGTGCCGATCCAATCGCCAAACCACTGCACAGGCCACTTCGCCACAAGGATCGCAAGCAAGCCCGCAGCCGCGATGTTCACATTGATATTGACGATCCGCTTGCGCTGGTAGAACCTGAAGAGCCGGTCGGGCATGGGCGGATCGTAACGCGTCGGCTCACGATCCGTCGCCCCCGAGGCGGCGCCGCGCGATCGCGATCGCGTCGGCGTTCACGTAGCACCCCACCACCCCCCGGCCCCGCGTCAGCTTTGCTGGCCTTCCACACTTCGAGGAGCAGGCGCGCACGGTTTTCAAGCGGTCCGCCCCACTCATCATC
>CAYQAD010000047.1:0-12263 GCA_964415125.1 uncultured Phycisphaeraceae bacterium
TCGCCAGGCCGTGTTCGCCGATCGGCTTTGTGGAGAGCTTGAAGCGATCGCATCGGCCGCCGGACCGCTCGACACGATCTTCGTCGGCGGCGGCACGCCCACACTGCTCCGCACCGACCTCTGGAAGCAGCTCCTCGCCGCACTCCACGAACGCTTCGGGATCGCGCCCACCACCGAGTTCACCGTGGAGTGCAACCCCGAGACCGCCCGCACCGACCTCTTCGACACGCTCGTGGCCGGCGGCGTCAATCGCCTCTCGATCGGCGCTCAGTCGTTCAACCCCGCGCACCTCCCCACCCGCGACCGCTGGCACCAACCGGCCCCGGTCCCCAAGGCGATCGACCTCGCCAGGCGTGCGGGCATCGATCGCGTCTCGCTCGACCTGATATACGCCATCCCCGGCCAGACGCTCGAGGACTGGGACCAAGACCTGAACACGGCCCTCGAGCTCGAGCCGAGCCACCTCTCGGCGTACAACCTCACCTTCGAGCCCAACACCGCGATGACCGTTCGGCTCGGAAAGGGCGAGTTCGTTCCGACCGACGAAGAGACCGAGATCGCGATGTTCGAGCGCACGGCGCAGCGCACCGCAAGCGCAGGCCTCACCCGCTACGAGGTCTCCAACTACGCAAGGCCCGGCGAGGCGTGCCGGCACAACCTCGCGTATTGGCGGCAGGACCAGTGGCTCGCCGCCGGACCCTCCGCGTCCGGCCACTTCAAAGGCCATCGCTGGAAGAACACGCCCCGCCTCGACACCTACCTCAACACCACCTCGCCCGCGGGCCACGCCCCGATCACCGACCACGAGCCGCCCGACGCGACGCGCGCGCTCACCGAACGCATCATGACCGGCCTTCGCCTCACCGAAGGCCTCGACGCAACCGCAATCCTCGCCACCGCCGCGGCGATCCACGCCGACACGCCCGCAGCCCTCGAACGCATCGCGGCCAACCACACCACGCACGGCCACCTCGAGCCCCGCAGCGACCGATGGGTCCTGACCAACTCAGGCATGCTCCTGGCCGACGGCATCGCCGCCGAGCTCATGGCCGCCGTCCTCTGAACCACCGGAATCACCTGACCGCCCCGAATCCCCACCGCCCTCGCCGTGCCCGTCCGGGCGTGGCAGCTCGCACCGCGTCAGCACGCCGCGCAGATCGCGGGGCCACGTCGACGACACGTCGACCGGCGCGCCGTTGGGCGCCGAGAAAACCAGCCTGTGGGCGTGCAGCGCGAGCCGGGGAGAGGCCGCCGCGACCGCCTTTGGCGCGTACGTGTCGTCGCCCAGAATCGGGCAGCCCATCGCCTCCATGTGCACGCGCACCTGGTGCAGCCGACCCGTCACAGGCCGAGCCTCGACAAGACTCGCCGAGACCGAAGACGCGAGCACGCGCCACGCCGTCAGCGCGGGCTTGCCCACCTTGCTGATCCGCGAGGTCTTGGTCGACGTGTATCGGCTCGCACGTTTGGTGACCTCCTCGATCGAGAGGCGCATCACGCCCTGCTGGCGCTTGGGCACGCCGCGGACGACGGCCCAGTAGTACTTGCGGAGCGATCGCGCCTCGAACTGCGCGCGCAGGTGGTCGTACGCATCGATGCGCAGCGCAACGATCACAAGGCCGCTGGTCTCCTTGTCGAGGCGGTGCAGCAGGCCGAACCCACGCGACGCACCCAGACACTGGAGCTCGTTGCCATGCAGCGCAAAGAGACCATTCAGCAGCGTGTCGTGCTCGTGCCCGACGCCCGGCTGCGTGACCACGCGCGAGGGCTTCTCGACGACGAGGAACCCGTCGCCCTGGTGCCGGATCTTGAAGGTCACGCGCGGATTCGGCTCGACGCTGGGCATCAGGACTCCGGACAGGCCGCAAAGTCGAGATACCAGCGCATCTCGCCCGCCAGCGGGCCCACGCCCAGGATGGGCACGTCGGCCGTGCCCTCGCCGCCGCCGGCGTGCGCACGCTCGACGCGCGCCACCGCCTCACGCTTGCCCTCGCCGGTGATCATCACGCCGACGCAGCGCGACGCATTAATCAGCGGATATGTCATCGTGAGGCGGTCCGGGGGCACCACCGTCGGGCCGCGGTTCCACGCCACGAGCGATCGGCCCTCCCGCTGCGCTTCCGACCGCGGGAACAGGCTCGCGGTGTGGCAGTCCGCGCCCATGCCCAGCAGCGTGAAGTCGAGCCGATCGTGCCCCTTCTCGCGCCAGCCAAGATGCTCCTGCAGCTCGCGCTCATAGTCACGCGCCGCACGCGGGTCTTGCTCGCCAGCCTCGTCGACCGGGCACATCGCGTGGACCTGGCTCCGCGGGATGTCCGCGTGGTCGCCGATCCAGCCCCGGATCATGCGGATGTTGCTCTTCTCGTGATCGTGCGGTACCGCGCGCTCGTCGACGATCCAGATGTGCGTCCGTGACCAAGGCAGCTCTCGGTACTGCGGGTCGTACATCAGCCGGCGGTACAGCGCCTCGGGCGTCGAGCCGCCCGAGAGCGCGAGGTGGAAATCGCCAAACTCGCGCACGCAAGCGTGCGCCTGAAAGAGCAGATCGGTCGCGATCGCGTCGACGACGCCGTCGACATCGGGCCGGATGAAGACCGTGCCGGGAAGGGCTGGGGGTTTCGGACGGTGCTCGAGGGTGTAGGGATTCACGGGTGCATCCATAGGCGCGCTCGGCGGCCCGGTTCGCTCGGTGGTCACTCGTCGTCGCCGCCGTTGTGCCAGCGCCGCCCGTCGCGGGCGAGCAGTTCATCGGCGGCCCGAGGCCCCCAGCTTCCGGGCGCGTAGGTCTCGATGCCCCGACGCAACGACGGGCTCGTCAGGAAGGGCTCGCAGATCCGCCAGCCCGTCTCGACCTCGTCGCGGTGCTTGTAGAGCGTCCGGTCGCCGCGCATCGCGTCGAGCAGCAACGGCCCGTACGCCTCGACCTCCTCACCGCCGAACCGCTCGCGGTAGTCCAGATCCATCTCTGTCCAGTCGACCCGCAGCTTGGGGCCCGGGACCTTGCCGAGCAGGCGGAGCTTGATGCTCTCGCTCGGCGCGATAGTGATGACCATGCGGTTGGGCGGCTGCTCGTCGATGCCCAGCCCCATGCCCGCGAACAGGTCCGTGGGCGCGGGCTTGAACCGCACAACGATCTCGGTGCGCTTCTCGGCGAGCCGCTTGCCGCTCCGGAGATAGAAGGGCACACCCGCCCAACGCCAGTTGTCGATCTCGAGACGGATCGCCGCGAAGGTCTCGGTCCGTCGATCGACATCGACGCCCGGCTCCTCGACGTAGCCCGGCGCATCGGGGCCCGCGGCGTACCGCCCGAACACGCCCTGCCGCGCCGCCTCATCCTCCGTCCACACCTTGACGGCGTTGGACACCTTGATCTTCTCGCGCATGATCGCGTCGGCCTCGTACCGGGAGGGCGGCTCCATCGCGACCAGCGCGAGCACCTGCAGCAGGTGGCTCTGGATCATGTCACGCAGCGCGCCAGCGCTGTCGTAGAAGCTCGCCGCCCGGCTGCCCACGCCCAGCGTCTCGGCCGCGGTGACCTGCACGCTGTCGACGTACTGCCGGTTCCACAGCGGCTCAAACAGCGCGTTGCCGAACCGCATCACCAGCACGTTCTGCACGAGCTCCTTCGCGAGGTAGTGGTCGATCCGGTAGATCGCGTCTTCCTCGAACACCCGCCCGAGCGCCTGGTTCAGCCGGTGTGCGCTGGCGAGGTCTTGCCCGAAGGGCTTCTCGACGATCACCCGCTGCCAGCTCATCGCTTCGGCGTCGATGCTGCACCATCGCTTGCCTTCCTGCACCAAGCCCGAGTCGCCGATCTGCTGGACGATCGGCTCGTAGAGCTGCGGCCCGACGCTGAGGTACATCAGCACGTTGGGCTTGCCGCCCGCGCGCAGGATGTCCGCCTGCTCGCCCAGCTCGGCGATCCGCGCGAGCATCTCCGGGTACGCCTCGGCCTTGGCCGCGTCGCCGGCGTGGTAATGCAGCCTCGGGGCGAACTTTTCCCACGCCTCGGCGTCGACCTCGTCCATCCGCTCTCGCAGCGAGTCTCGGAACTCCTGATCGCTCATCCTCGTCCGCGAGACGCCGAGCACGCGCAGGCCCCTGGGCAGCTCGTCGCGGCGCTCGAGCTCGACCATCGCGGGGATCAGCTTCCGGTGCGTGAGGTCGCCGCTGGCACCGAAGATGACCAGCACACAGTCCTCCGCGAGCGCGGAGACTCCGGCGGGCAGGGTGGCGGGGGCCGAGCGGAGAGCGGTGCCGTTGGATGATGGTGCCATATCGCGGGCATGCTACCGGCGTCGCCCAGGGCACGCCGACCAGCCGAGCGCGCGCCCACCCGCGTAGTGTCTGCCCATGGCCGCCCCGTCATCCGCCCTCCGAGCCATCGACGCGAACCTCAACCGCGCGACCGAGGCGCTCCGCACGCTCGAGGACATCGCGCGCTTCACGCTCAACAGCAATGCCCTGTCCGCCACCCTCAAGAACCTTCGACACGATCTCGGCGCCCTCGCCTCGGTCATCGACCCGATCGCCCGCGCCGCGGCCCGAGACACACCGGGCGACGTGGGCACCTCGATCTCGACAGCCCGGGAGGGCGAGCGGTCGTCGATCGCCGACGTCGCCGCGGCCGCGAGCCGCCGGCTGACCGAAGCGCTCCGCTCCATCGAGGAGCACGCCAAGATCCTGCCAACAGGCGGCCCTTGGGCGCGGCGCGCCGAGACGCTTCGCTACGCGGCCTACGACGCCGAGCGCGCGATGCTGCTGGCAACTCGCCCCTTCGCCGCTCGTCAATGGCGGCTGTGCGTGCTCATCACCGAGTCGCTGTGCACACGGCCATGGCAAGAGGTTGCGGCCGCGGCCCTCCGTGGCGGTGCCGACTGCGTCCAATTCCGCGAGAAATCCCTCGAAGGCGCCGCCCTGCACGATCGCGCCCGAGCGCTTGTAGAACTCGCCGAGCCGCACGGGGCGTCAGTGGTCGTCAACGACCGCGTCGACATCGCCCTCGCCAGCGGCGCACACGGGGTGCACCTGGGCCAGGCGGACCTCGCGCCGAGCCGTGCCCGCGCGATCGCGGGCGGCCAGCTCCTCATCGGGGTCAGCTGCACGACCGTCGAGCAAGGCGAGGCGGCCGTCGCGCACGGGGCCGACACCATCGGCATCGGGCCCATGTTCGCGACGTCGACCAAGGCGAACCCAGGCGGCCGGACCGACGGCTCGCTCGCCGGCCCCACGCTGCTCGCCGATGTGCTCGCCCGACCCGCCCTCTCCGAGGTCCCGCACCTGGCGATCGGCGGCATCGACGCCGACCGGGCCCGCGACCTCGCGACGCGCGGCTGCCGGGGCATCGCGGTGAGCAGCGTCGTGTGCCGGAGCGATGATCCCGAGGCCGCCACGCGGTCACTCGCCGAGGCGATCGCACCCACTACACTCGCGCCATGACAGTTTCCTTCAAGCACGCGACGCTCGACAACGGCCTGACCATCATCGCCGAGACCGATCCCGAAGCGCACTCCTCGGCGGTCGGTTTCTTCGTGCGCACCGGCGCACGCGACGAGGACGCGAAGGTCATGGGCGTCTCGCACTTCCTCGAGCACATGATGTTCAAGGGGACCGACACCCGCTCGCCCGAGGACATCAACCGAGGATTCGACGAGCTCGGCGCCCGCAACAACGCGTACACCTCCAGCGAGATCACGTGCTTCTACGCCCAGATCATCCCGGACAAGGCCCCCGCCTGTCTGGAGCTTCTGGCCGACATGATGCGACCCGCCCTGCGTCAGGCCGACTTTGACGTCGAGAAGGGCGTGATCCTCGAAGAGATCGCGATGTACAAGGACCAGCCCTTCTGGGTCCTCTACGAACGCCTCGCCGAGGAGCACTACGCCGGGCATCCGCTCGGGCACCGGGTGCTCGGCACCGACGAGACCATCACCGACCTCACGCGAGACCAGATGCAGGCGTACTTCGACGACCGCTACTCGGCGGACAACACGATCCTCGCCGCCGCGGGCAACCTCGACTTCGACGCGCTCGTCTCCGACGCGTCGCGGCTCTGCGGCTCATGGCAGCGCACGGGCACGACGCGCACGCACGGCACGCCGGGCGCGACCGGCAAACGCCTCGAGCTCACCGACGACACTGTGGCGCGCGGCTATTTGCTCGCGATGGCGCCTGGTCCCGCCGCGGACGACCCACGCCGGTACGCCGCCACGCTCGCCGCACAGTTGCTGGGCGGCCCGGACAACTCTCGCCTGCACTGGGCACTCGTCGAGACCGGGCTAGCCGAAGAAGCCCAGGCCGCCTTCGACCCGAGCGACAAGGCGGGCCTGTTCTACCTCTTCGCCGCGGCCGACCCGGACTCGATTGACCGCGTGCGCGACACGATGCTCGCCGAGGCCGAATCGCTCGTCGACAACGTCACCGACGACGACCTCGCCCGCCTGCGTTCACGCTTTGCCACCTCGATGACCATCGGCGGCGAGCGGCCCTACGACCGCATGCAACGCATCGGCCGCCAGTGGGCTTACCTCGGCGAGCACACGCCGCTGGAGGAAGAGCTCGCCCGGATCAATGCGGTCACGCTCCGCGACATCGCGGAGGTTCTCGAGGCGTTTCCGATCCATATGAGCCCGACGCTCGGGACGCTCAAGCCCGCCTAGGCCGCGGCCTTGGGCACGAACGTGCGGACGCAGTTGCCCCCCGCCGTCTGCGAGGCCGCGAGCCCGCGCAGTGCGCCGGTCAGCATGTCTTTGTGGCTCGCGAGCGGCGAGCCGCTCTCGGCGGTCACGATGCCGACACTCACATGCACCCCCCCCTCGGGCAGCTTGCCCGTCCAGGTCGTGCTCGCGCGGGCGACATCGGCCCGGTAGTCGTCGGCGGCGCGGACGGCCGGATGCTGCTCCGTGCCGGACATCACCACCGCGAATCGGCTCTCGTCGAGACGGGCGACCAGGCCGCCGAACGCCTCGAAGTGCTTGCGGAGTTGTGTCGACACGCCCAGCGCGATCGTGTCGCGGTCGAGGATCTCCAGCGAGCTGGCGATGCCCTTGTAGGAGTCGATGCCCGTGATCAAGAGCGTCAACGGCTCGCCGCCCGAGCTGACCGCCGACCAACCGCTCACGAGGGCCTCCTCGAAGCCCTTCATGTTCAGCGCGCCGGTCAGCGGATCGGTCTTGTCATCGTCAAGGAGCAGCGCGCCGATGCCGTCGACCGGCTTGGCGGGGGCGAGGCTCTCCTTCTGCGAGATCTCAACGATGCGCTCGTTGGCTTCGGCGAGCACGTCGTCGGCGCTCTTGTTCTCGCCGATGCTCAGCTGGAAGAGCGAGGCCATCTGCTTGGTATCCTCGGCGATCTCCGCGACGAGTTCCTGCGCCCGGTCCGCCGAGATCGAGAACCACTCCTCCGCCCGGCGATAGAGCGTCTTGAGCGCCTCGCCCGAGTCTTCGAGGGTCATGATGTCGTGGACGATGTTGCCGATGCCAAGCAGGCGGGCCGTGTCGCGCACGTTCATCGGGGCGGCCGTCGGGCGCTCGTGGAACTTCACGGGCAGGACGAGCTCGTCGGGCAGTCGCCAGCGCTTGCAGAGCATCGAGCCGATGTCGGCGTGGGTCAGCTCGAGCCGCTCGACCTCGAGGCGGCTGAGCACGCGGTGGTCGCCGCCGGCCTCCTCGATCATCGCGATGTACTCGTCTTTGACGACCTGGTAGATCGCCATGATCCCCACGTCCTGGAGCAAGCCGGCGAGAAAGACCTCATCCGGATCGTCGCACTTGATTTCCTGGGCGAACTTCTGCGCCGCGACCGAGCAGTACAAGCCGCGTCGCCAATAGCCCTCGAAGTCGAAGCCGTCGTCCTTGTTGCTCTCGAAAGAGCTCACGAGGCTGAACCCCAGCGTGAGCGACTTGACGGGCCCGAGCCCGAGCATGCCGATCGCCTTGCGGATCGTGCCGCAGCGTTGGCGCAGGCCATAGAAAGACGAGTTGACCGTGCGAAGCACCTTCGATGCGAGGGCCTGATCGTTCTGGATCGTGCTCGCGAGCTCGTCCATCGAGACGTCCTCGTCGCCCGTCAGCTCGATGACCCGCAGAGCGACAGCGGGCAGCGACGGCAGCGACGGGCAGCTCAGGATGTCTTCAAGCAGTTGCGTGTTCATGCACGGGTCCGCGTCGGCTCCGGTCGGGTCGGGCTGCCCTCGCCCAATGGCGAGACTCCCGGAGGTATCGACCGATCAGCCCACGCGGTGCACCCAACCCATATGGATTTGGGGTCAGACGGGGCAAATTCATCGGTTCGTCCGGCTATTTCGTCCTCGGTCCACCCGCAGCGCGCGCGGGCGCGAGCGGGTCACCCCCCCAGAACACACGCATGGTCGGCGGCTCGCGTCCGAGAACGTGCCGCACGTACGCGGCCAAGAGCCGATTCGCCCGCGCCTCCGCCTCGGCGTCGGCCGACGCCGCCCCGCCGTCGTCGAGCCGGGCGAGCAACTCAAGGGTCCCGCCGCGAACACGCCAGCCGCCCTCGCCATCGGCCGAGAATCGCCCGAGCTCGGGGCGAAATCTCACCACATCCCCAGCCCCACCGCTGCCCCCGCCGCCCCCGCGGCCGACATCCAGCTCGGGGCGGTACCCGGTCTCCGTCAGCGTCGCCCACTGGAACTCGAGCACCGCGCGCTCGACGGCCTCGGCATCGGCCCCGAGCGCCTCGAGGCCGCGGCAGAGCGCATCAAAGAGCTCGGGATGCGGATCGCGGTCGGTCACCGCGTGGAAGACCAGGTCGATCATGTACATGCCCGCGTTGTACGCGTTGAGCGAGCGGCGAAGCCCCGCGTGCAGCCCGCGCAGCTCCCACGACGTGAGCGTTGCCAACGCGTCGGTGTTCTTCAGGATCGCCACCAGCTCGCCACGCGTTGCAAGCTCGATGCCGCCGCTGAACGCGCCCTTCTCCCGCCGGGCACCCTTGGCCAGCCCGCGCACCACGCCATGCTCGCGCGTGAGCATCGACACGGTTTGGCTGGTCTCCGACCAGTCCCAGTGTCGGATGCACACAGCCTGGTCGACGATCGTCCCCACGCCGGAAGGGTACCACCGCCCCCGCGGTGCTCGCGGCCACTATCCTCGGCCCATGCGATTCACCCTCATCGACCGCGTGCTCGAGCACGACCCGGACCACCTCGTCGCGATCAAGAATGTGTCGGCCGCGGAGGAGTATCTGGGCGATCACTTCCCGGGCTTCCCGATCCTGCCGGGCGTGTTCATGCTCGAGGCGGGCGTGCAGGCGTGCCGGGAGCACCTGCGTCGGCATCCGATCGAGGGGCTCGACGCCCGCCGGGCCGTGCTCGCCTCGGCCCGGGCGCTGAAGTACGGCGCGATGGTGCCGCCGGGCTCGACACTCCGCGTGTCGGTGACCCGCCGCAAGCCCGGCGATCCGGACTTCAAGCTCGCCGCCACCGTCGAGGTGCCCGGCGAGGAGCCCAAGACCGCGGCGCAGGGTCGCCTCGTGCTCCGGGCCGTCGCGACCGCACCGGCCTGACGCCCCGCGGCCGCTCGCGTCGTAAACCGCACCCGCGCCCAGACCGTGCGAGGACGGCCCAGATCGGCGAGACACACGCCGCAGCCGCGGATACCATCCCCTCTGGTCCGCAACAGGGGCATGAGCCCCCCGCACCGTATCGCCGGACCTCCACGCACGCCCGCACTCCAATCACGGGCAGGCCATGACCTTCACACGGGGCTTCGCACACGCAATGACCACCGACGACATCTTCGAAAAGGTCCAGACCGTTCTCGTGGACGCCCTCGCGGTGGACGAGGACGAGGTCACGCCCAACGCCACGCTCACCGGCGACCTCGGGGCCGAGTCCATCGACTTCCTCGACATCGTCTTCAAGCTTGAGCAGGAGTTCGGCTTCAAGATCCAGCAGGGCGAGCTCTTCCCCGACAACGTCTCGCAGAACCCCGAGTTCGTGCAGAACGGCCAGATCACCGACAAGGGCCTCGAAGAGCTCCGTGCCAAGATGCCCCACGCCGACTTCACGGGCCTCGAGCAGGACCGCTCGGTCACCAAGGTCGCCGACATCTTCACCGTCGACGCCGTCTGCCGATTCTGCCAAGCCAAGCTCCAGTCGGCAGCCTGAGCCCATGCGCTGGCTCTGGATCGACCGCGTCGTCGAGCTCGTCCCGCGCGAGAGGCTCGTCGCGGTCAAGGGCATCTCGCTGGCCGAAGAACACCTCCACGACCACTTCCCCGCCGAGGACGACCTCGCGCCGCTGCCGATCATGCCCGCGTCGCTGATCGTCGAAGGCATGGCGCAGTCCGCTGGCATCCTCGTCGGCCACGCCGGCGACTTCCGCGAGAAGGTGCTCCTGGCGAAGGTCTCTCGCGCCGAGATCAGCGCCGACCCCGTGCCGGGCTACACGCTCCGGCACACCGCGACGATGACCCACTACGACGCGGCCGGCGCCTCATGCACGGGCGCCGTCGATCTCATCGACCCCGCGAACCCGGAGGCGACGCCGACGCCCATCGCCGAGATCGACCTGATGTTCGCCCACGCCGACAACAACATGTCCGGCATCGAGCTGCCCGAGGGGAACTTTGTGTTCTCGGAATCTTTCCGAACGCTGCTGCGGTCATCCGGGCTTGCCGCGGACTTCTAGCGTCGCACGCGGCAAGCATCGCGACATACCCGCGTCGCATCGACAACAGCGCCCCAAACTATCGCAGCGCCGTCGGCCCCCACCACAGCGCGGCCCAGTACTCGGGCATGTTCGCGTACCAGCGGACCTCCATGAAGGTCAGCAAGCCCGCGATCACCGGCACCACGCCGACGCCGATCGCCAGGAACACCATAAAGCGCGCCACGCTCGGCTTGCGCCGAAGCACCAGCTCGCACATCGCGATGAAGCCGACGACGCCGACCGCCTTGGTCATCAGCAGCCCGACCGGGCCGAACATCCGCACGACCGCCGCGGCCACGTGGTTCGCCTCCTCGGCGCCGAGCTCCATCACGCACCATGTCAGCATGATGTCGAGCACGCCCAGGATCAGCACCCACTCGTACCACCGGCGGACGCGCCCGGGCGACGCCTCGACAGCCCGCAGGCTGGGATGCCCGGGCCTCTGGATCAGGCTTCGCAGCGGACTCGGTGTCTGGACAAGCGTGCCCATCCGTGCCTTTCCGGTCGGCCCCGTCCTTGGTGGGCCGGCCCACGTCGGGCCGCCGCACACCCAAGGTGCCGCCAGCCCGCCCGGTGCCCATCGACCCGATCCGGCCGATGCCTTGCCCCCGCTTGACTCCTTCTTACGGAGACTCAGGATTCTAGTTGCACAACCCGGACCCGCAGGTCGCTATTGCGCAAAGAACGCCCCGCACACCTCCCAGTACGCCGAATACCCGGTTCCGGGTTCACTCGGCTTGGCCAGTGGGGCCACAACGAATCGCTAGATGCGCCGCCGGCGCGTGCCCGTCATGCTTCGGACGACAATGACTCGTCGACGATGCGGGTGAACAGGCCGGCGGGTGGCCGGGTGCCCGTCCAGAGCGCGAACTGCGCCTCGGCCTGGGCGACGAACATCGCGGCACCATCGATCGTCCGACAGCCCCGCGCCTCGGCCGCCCGCAGCATGGGCGTCCGCCGGGGGCGATAGACCGTGTCGAAGAAGACCGTCTGCGAGTCGACCGAGTCCAGCTGGTCCACCGGGAAGGCCATGCCCTCCGGTGCCGGCCCGCCCTCCATGCCGACCGGCGAGCAGTTCACATACACCGCCGCCGACTCGCCCATCGCGTCCTCCGCGACCACCGCCTCGCCCCCGCCTTGCGATGCACGCGTCAGAACCGCGGCGAGCGCCTCGGCGCGGTCGCGATCGCGGCTGAGCAGCGCGACGGTCGCGCCCGACGCGACGAGCCGCGACGCGATCGATCGCGCCACCCCGCCCGTGCCCGCGAGGCAGACGCGCCGGCCCGCAAGACCGCCCACCGCCGCCTCGATGAGCTCCGCCACAGCCGGCGCGTCGGTGTCATGCACCGACGTCGCGCTCTCGGTGCGCACGAGCGTGTTGGCTGCCGAGCCCTCGACAACGTCGAGCCGCCACCCCTCGTCGCTCGCCATCCGCACGAGGCTTTGCTTGTGCGGCAGCGTCACGCTGAGCCCGGCAAGATCCAGCGCCGCATCGTCCAGCCGCCCGCTCTCGAGCAAGGCCCCCACCGTAGCCCGGAAGCTCGCGTACGCGAGTTCCGCGTCGTCGCCCGCGACGATCGGCATGGG
>CAYQAD010000048.1:0-6870 GCA_964415125.1 uncultured Phycisphaeraceae bacterium
GGCGCCGATGTTCTGCCCGACGTCCA
Organism: uncultured Phycisphaeraceae bacterium; assembly: GCA_964415125.1. GTDB lineage: Bacteria > Planctomycetota > Phycisphaerae > Phycisphaerales > UBA1924 > CAYQAD01. Next base: position 27 of record CAYQAD010000048.1, read on the forward strand.
CGTCCGCGATGTCGATCGAGAGGATCTCGAACGCGGTGCCCGCGTCGAGCCCGCGCGCCATCACCGCCTTGGAGATGCGGTCGGGGTTCTCGAGCACCTGCTTGTGCGAGTCGGCCGAGCCGATCGCGCTGACGATGCCCTCGCCCACGCGGGCGATGACCGTTTCCTCGGTCGCACCACCCACGAGCCGGGACAGGTTCGTGCGGACCGTCACGCGGGCACGCGCCTTGAGCTGGATGCCGTCCTTCGCGACCGCGTCGATCGTGCTCCGGCCCTGCGAGGTGTTCGGGCAGTCGATCACCTTCGGGTTCACCGACGTGTTGACCGCGTCGAGGATGTCTCGGCCCGCCAGGTCGATCGAGGCGGCCGTATCCCAGTCCAGATCGATGCGCGCACGCTGCGACGCGATGAGCGCACTAACCACATTCGGCACCCGCCCGCCCGCGAGGTAGTGGCTCTCGAGATTGTTCGTGCTGATGGGCACGCCCGCCTTCACGCCCCGGATTCGGCTGTAGACGATCACGCGCGGATCGACCTTCCGAAGCCGCATGAAGACCAGCTCGAGCAGCCCGACGTGGGCGTTCGAGACCAGGGCCTGAATGTAGAGGTTCAGGAACTGGCCGATGATGAACACGCCGACCAGAAGGACCAGCGAGACAATGACGATGCCAACGACGAGAATCGGGTTGCCCATACATCCTCCGGTGGGAAGGCGTGCGGCCAGGAAAGGCCGCGGAAGCAAAGTATAGATCGTCGGGCAACGCCCCGCGGATGCGGCCGGCGCCGTCTCCCACGCGGCCCGCCCGGGTGCGTGCCTACACGCCGCTGTGCTCGTCGATCTGCACCTCGATGTCCGCGAGCGGGTCGCGGCCGGCCAGGTCTATCGAGGTGCTCGCCTCCCAATCGAGCGTGATGCCCGCCCTGTCAGCCGCGATCATGGCGCTGACCACACGCGCGACATCGCCGCCCGCCAGCGCGTGCTTCTCCAGGCGGTCGACGTCGATCGGCACACCCGCCTTCACGCTCCGGATGCGCGAATAGACGATCATCTGCGGATCGAGCCCGCGGAGCCGCATCCGCACCAGCCTCGGCATGCTCACGTACGCCTGGGACACGAGCGCCTGGATGTACAGATTCAGGAACGTGCTCGCGATGAAGACGAGCACGAGGACCACCAGCGAGGCGAGGACGATCGCGATGATGGCGGCGGGGTGCATGTCGGCCTGGGCTCGGGCGATCAGGTGATCGGGCGGACCTTGATCTGGTTCGACACCACACGCGACACGCGGACGCGGTCGCCCGCGTTGATCATCACACCCTCGGCCAGCGCCTCGCGGCGCGTGCCCTCGATCTCGACGAAGCCGATCGGGTAGAGGTCGGTCAGCGCGACGCCCTCGAGCCCCTCCAGCGCGTGCAGCGCGTCCTTGGCGGATTGCGCCTGCTCGGCGGCACGCTGGCCCGCGTCCTCGCCGTCCTCGCCGTAGAGCATCAGCTTGCCGATCGGCGTGTGCGGCAAGAGCTTCAACGTAAACGCGAACGTCAGCGGCAGGAGCACGAGCACCGTAAGCGTGCCGGTGAGTCCCCAGGTCGTGTCGTGGCGGAAGAGGAAGACCACCCCCGCGATCGCGGCGCCGACCGCGAGGATCGAGATCAGCCCGCCCGAGGGCACGAAGACCTCGAGCACGATCAACAGCACCGACGCGGCGATCAGCCCGATGCCCCAGTACAAGAGAGTCGGATCGGTCACGCGGTCTCCCCGTTCGGTGTGCGTGGTGTGTCGCCGGCGGGGCCCGCCGGCACGACGACGACCCGGAAGCCCTCGAGCGCCGCGATGCGGACGGGCTCGCCCGCGTCGATCACGCCCAGGTCCGAGACGACGTCAAAGAGCTCGTCGCCAAACTCGGCCTTGCCCGATGGGCGGAGGGCGGTCGTCGCGGTGCCCTCCTGGCCGACGAGCAGGCCTCGGTGCGCGGGGCGCATCGCGTCGATCAGCGTGCCGCTGGGCCCGTCGTCCTCGGTCATGACGTATCGCCGGAAGATCGGCACCGCCCCGATGCGCTTGGAGACGAACCAGAGCCCGACGCCCGCGGTGGTGAAGGCGAGCAGCAGCGTCGCAAGGCCGTAGGTCAGGTCACGCTGCGCCTCGGGCGAGCTCGGGAAGAGCCGCCCGCCCTGGTCGGGCACGAACGTGCCCAGCAGCCCGAGGAACACGAGCAGCACGCCCGACACGCCGAACAGCCCGAACCCCGGGATTACAAAGACCTCGAGCACGATCAACAGCATGCCCGCGGCGATCGCCGCGATCTCCCACCAGTTCGCAAGCCCCACCAGCGCCGGCGGCGCGAGCAGGCCCAGCAGCGCGAGCGCCGCGATCGCGCCCGGCAGCGCGATGCCCGGGCTGGCCATCTCCAGGAACAGCGCGATGATGAACACGACGATCAGGATGCCCCGGATCACCGGGTTGGTCATCAGCGACGCGAGGTTCTCCGACCACGACTGGTCGACGCGGGTCATGTTCGTCGCGCCGAAGAACGCCTTGAGCTCGTCGTCGGTGTTGATGGTCTCGGAGAGGAAGCCGAAGTATGCGAAGTCGTCGCTCGCGCCCGACTTTTTCAGCACCACGGGCCCCGCGCCGTCGGCCGCATAGCCCAGCAAACGCCACTCGCCCCGATCCGCCTCGGTCAGCGTGGGGCGCTGGGCGGGCTCTTCGAGCGCCTGCTGGACGTCGTCGGCGATGCCCGCGAGGGCGGGGGTGGGGGGGGTGTAGTCGGGGCCGCCCTCGCCGGTCGCGGTGGGGACCTCGGCGGGCGCTTCCGATGTGCTGGGCTCGGCCATCGGCCGGGCGGAGTTCAGGCGGGGCGAGCTGCGCGGCGGCTCGCCCTCAAAGAGCGCGCGGTACTCGCGTTCGTCGATGCACAGCCGCTCGCCGGTCTGGATGTTCTCCACGTACCAGAGCTCGACGTTGAGCGCCACCAGCCCCTGGACGAGGTACTCGTCCCAGCCGTTGGCACGGGCGGAGTTGACGACCTCGGCGATGAGTGGCGAGAGGATCTTCTGGCGTTCGGCCTCGGGCAGCGCCTGGAGGCCGCCGGGCCCGACCTGGATCGGCAGCGCATCGCCCATGGAGGCCGGGTCGCTCGCGACGATCTCTCGGCAGGCCAGCGCGATGATCGCGCCGCCCGAGTAGGCGTCGGGGCGGATCCACGCGACGGTGTTGGGGATGCTCGAGGACTTGATGGTGTTGCAGATCTCGAGGACCGCGCCGACCTCGCCGCCGGGCGTGTCGAGCTCGATCACGATCGCGTCGGCGCCGGCGTCCTCGGCCGCCCGCAGACGGCGCTCGATCGACCGCGCCGTCATCGCGTTGATGGGGCCCTTGATCGTGAGCACCGCGACGTTCTGGGCCTGCCGGGCCGCGGGCACAGCCGAAGCCGCGGGCGCGGCCGGCGCGGTCGCCGGGCCCGGCTGGGCGATCGCGGCGGAGACAAGCATCAGCGTCGCAGCGACCCACGCGGTGAGGCGGGTGAGGCGCTGGCGCAGCGTTCGGACGGGGGCACTGGTCACGACGGGAGTATACGAGTCACTGTTTTCCGCCCGCGGGCGACTCGGTTTCAGATGGACCGCCCAACCGTTCCAGCCCAAGTCGGCCGAGCCCAAACCGGCCCAGCCCGAGTTGGCTCCCGCTCAGGCGGCGGGCGTGGTCAGGTGGCGGGCGTCGAGTGCTCGACCGCCCACTCGAGCTTCGGGCCGGTGCAGTCGATGTGCAGCGCGAAGAAGCCGGGCAGCCCTTCGGGCGTTGCCGCGTCGTGCTGGCGGATGAGCGGCCAGATGATCTCACGGTCGGTCTGCGGCAGGGGCAGGTCCTCGATCGTCTCGGGCGTGTGCCACGCGAGGCGACCCTCGGGAATCTCCTGCTCGGGCACCTCGACAGGGCCGAGCACGCGGTACAGCAGCATCAGCCAATGCCCCGTGCCCTCAAAGGCGGCCTCGGAGATCATGCCCATCAGGTGCAGACGCTCGATGGGCACCTCGATGCCCGCCTCTTCCATGATCTCACGCTGGGCGCACTGGGTCGGGCTCTCGCCCGTGTCCATGTCGAGCTTGCCGCCGATCGGCGAGCACAGCCCCCGGTTGGGCGAGCGCTTGCGGTGGAGCAGGAGGACGCGACCCTCGGCGTCGCGGAGATCACACAGGCAGGCGATTTTGTAGGGCAATGGTCCGGAAGGCATGGGGCCAACGATAGACCCCGGCGGCCGGGCTCCTGCGTGCTGTCGCGCCGGAACTGTGCTGCGGGGGCGTCGGGTGCCGATACCCTCGGCGTGAGCAGCCCGAGCCCCATGACGAACGCCACGACGAGCCCCATGACGAGCGCCAATTCCGTGACCACCCCAGGCACATCGAAGTCCCGTCCGTCGAAGCCCGCCGACCAAGTGCGCGACGCGGACATGCCCCTCGAGATCGCCCAGCGCGATGTCTACATGATCGGCATCGGCGGCTGCGGCATGAGCGGGCTCGCCCGGATGCTCACCGGCCGGGGCGCTCGCGTCGCCGGCTCGGACCAGGCGCCCTCCGACGCCACCGCACGCCTCGAGGCCGAGGGCGTCGCGATCGGGTTTGATCAGCAGGCGGGGGTGCTGCCCGACGCGTGCGATCTGGTCATCGCGTCGGCGGCGATCAAGCCCGACCATCCGGAGGTGCTCGCGGCGGGCGAGCGACGGATCCCGGTGCTCACCTACGCCGAGGCCCTCGGACGCGCCATGATCGGGCGCACGGGCGTCGCGATCGCCGGCACGCACGGCAAGAGCACCACCACCGCCATGCTCGGCTGCCTGCTCACCGATGTCGGGCTCGACCCGAGCGTCGTGGTCGGCGCGACCTGTGCCCAGCTCGTTCGCGGCTCGCTGCTGCCCGTGGGCGAGGGCGCAGGGTTCCGCCTGGGAAGCGACGCGATCCCCGAGGGGCCCTGGTCGGGCAAGCCGGGCGTGCTGCTGGCCGAGGCGTGCGAATACAACCGGTCGTTCCATAACTTTCGCCCGACCGTCGCGAGCATCGCGTCGGTCGAGGCCGACCACCTCGATATCTTCGGCACCCTCGACGAGGTCGTCGCGGCCTTCCGCGGGTTTGCCGAGCTGGTCGCCCCCGCCGACGAGGGCGGGCTGCTGTTGATCGCCCACGAGGGCGCGCACCGGCGCGAGATCACCGCGGGGCTCAAGTGCCGCGTCGAGACAATCGGCTTCAGCCCCGCGGCCGACTGGGTCATCGGGTTCGAGCCCGCGACGCGGCGCGTGTCGCTTCGCAAGTCACGCGGCCTCGCGTGGTCCTGGACACTCTCGATGCCGGGCGAGCACAACGCGACCAACTCGGCGATCGCCTTCGCCCTCGCCCACCATCTTGGCGCCGACGAGCGCACCGCAGCGAGGTCGCTTGGCGCATTCGCGGGGCTCGACCGGCGCTGCCAGCGCCTCGGCGAGCGCGCGCTCGAGGCGGGCGGCGTCGCGACCGTCTACGACGATTACGGGCACCATCCCACCGAGGTCGAGAAGACACTTCGCGCGCTGCGTGAGCTCGAGCGACCGGAGAACCGGGGCGGGCGGCTGATCTGCATCTTCCAGCCGCACCAGCACTCGCGGACGCGCTTCTTCCTCAAGGAGTTCGCCAGCGCCTTCGGGCAGGCCGACGTGGTGATCGTGCCGAGCATCTACTTCGTGCGCGACAGCATCGAGGAGCAGCAGAAGGTCACGGCCGAGGACCTGGTCGATCGCCTGCGCGAACGGGGCGTGCACGCGATGCACCTGCATCCCTTCGGGCCGATCGTCGAGCACCTGGAGAACCTCTGCCAGCCGGGCGATCTGGTTGTGACGATGGGTGCCGGTCCGGTCTGGCAGATCGCGCGGGACTACCTGGCCCAGGGCACGAGGCCGGGCGCGAGCGGGCGATGATGACCGCGGCCCGCGACATCGACTCTCACCTGGCGGGGCACGTGCCCATCGAGCGCGATGCGGCGCTGGACACGTGGTACCGCGTCGGCGGCCGGGCGGATGTGCTCGCGCGGCCGGAGACCGCCGAACAGCTCAGGCGATGTGTCGAGATCGGCGAGCCGATTCGGATCATCGGCGACGGCGCGAACCTGCTCGTCGCGGACCGGGGTGTCGGCGGGTTGGTCGTCAGCTTGCAGCAGGGCGACTTCGTGCGCACGAACCTTGATGCCCAGACCGGGCGTGTGCGCGTGGGCGCGGGGGCGGCCTTGCCGCGATTGATCAACACCTGCGTGTCGCACGGGCTCGCGGGTCTTGAGGGCATCGCCGGCATCCCCGCGACGGTCGGCGGGGCGCTGCGCATGAACGCGGGCGGGTCGTTCGGTGCGATCGCCGACGTCGTGCGCACCGTGACGGTCATCGATCGCGACGGCACCGAGCGCGTCCTCACAGCCGACGAGGTCGGCTTCGGATACCGTACGAGCGACCTGGCGGGGCGCATCGTCGTCGAAGCGGAGCTCACGCTCACGCCCAGCGATCAGGTGGCGCTCAAGGCACGCCTGAAAGAGGTCATGGCCTACAAGACCGCGTCGCAGCCGATGAGCGCACGCTCGGCGGGCTGCGCGTTCCGCAACCCGACTTTGGAACACCCGCTCGCGATCGACGGCGAGCACGTCGGCGACGCGGGACGCCGTGTCAGCGCGGGGCTGCTCATCGACCGGGCCGGGTGCAAGGGGCACCGGGTGGGCGGGGCGCTGGTGAGTGATCGGCACGCGAACTTCATCGCGACCGAGGGCGAGGCGACCGCGTCGGACGTGATCGCGGTGATGGACGCGGTCGCGGCGCGGGTGTTCGACCGGTTCGGTGTG
>CAYQAD010000048.1:6970-9312 GCA_964415125.1 uncultured Phycisphaeraceae bacterium
AGCCGGGAGCGGGCGGCCCGGCTCGCGATGGACAAGCTCGCGACGAAGCTGATCGCCGCGTCGGCGGGCATCGGCACGGCCGAGGCGTGCGTGGTGCACGCGGGGGACGTGTCGTGCGCGATCGGTGCGCCGGCGGTGATCAAGCCGGTGCACGAGGGGTCGAGCGTCGGGCTGCACGTGTGCCGCGACGACGCGGCGCTGTCAGCGGCGCTGCGCGCGGTTGCCGAAGATGTGCGCACGCATACGAGCCGGGTCTTCATGGCCGAGCGGTTGATCGCGGGGCGGGAGCTGACCGTCGCGGTGCTCGATGGGCGGTCGCTGCCGATTGTCGAGGTCTCGCCGGCCGAGGGCGTGTACGACTTTGCTGCGAAGTACGAGCGGGACGACACGGGATACGCCGTGGAGCCCGAGCTGCCCGCGGGCGTGGCCCGCGTGCTGGGCGAGCGGGCTGAGCGGGTGGTCGCGGCGCTGGGCGCGGCCCACCTGTGCCGGGTGGATTTCATCCTCGACGGCGCGGGCGACGCGTGGCTGCTCGAAGCCAACACGATGCCCGGCTTCACGGGGCACTCGCTCTTGCCCCTCGCGGCGGCTCGGGCGGGGCTTGACCTGCCGGCGCTGTGCGATCGGCTGGTGGGGATGGCGCTGCGGGATGGGCCGGCGCAGCGGCTGCGGTAGGCCCCGGCGGATCGTGGGTACCGATTTTGGGCTTGGCGGGGGCGAATCTCCGACTGTCCCATGATGGCACGCGCTGGCAGCAAAGCATCGAAGAGCAAGTCGTCCGGTTCCCGATCGCGGTCGTCGCGTCGCGACGAGCCGAGGTGGTTCGAGCAGCCGGGCGTTCGCTTCGGGCTGCTCACCCTCGGGATCGTGGTGGGCAGCGGGCTGGTCGCGTGGGGGCTCACGGCGGGGTACCGCTTTGTTGACCATCGCGCGGCGGACGCGGTGGTGACGGCCGATGCGGAGGTGCACGTGGCGTGGCCCGCGCTGAGCACGGGCGACGGCACGTGGCTGCCGCAGCGCACGCAGGCGGACCTCTTGCAGGCTGCGCAGGTCGCGCTGGGCGCCGATGAGAAGCAACTGACGAGCAGCCCGCTGGAGCGCGTGAGCCGGGCGATGTTCGCGACGGGCTGGTTCACCGAGCCGCCCCGTGTGGCGAGGCGCGGTGTCGACGCGATCGAGATCGCGGGGACGTGGCGCACGCCGGCGGCGCTGATCCGGTCGGGGGCGTCGGAGTATCTTGTCTCGTCGACGGGGCTGTGCCTGCCGCTCGTGTACCCGGTGAACGATCGCGATCGATCGCTGCCGGTGATTCTGGGCGTGGCCGACGCGCCGCCGCGGGCGGGCGCGGGTGAGGTTGAAGGTGTGCTCGATGTGCACACGCCCTGGCAGGGCGCGGATGTTCGCGCGGGGCTTGGGCTTGTGTCGCTGCTCGGGCGGGAGCCGTTCTTTCACGAGGTCGCGGGCGTGGACGTGTCGGCGGTCGGCCGGGGCGGGAAGATCGAGCTGATCTCGAGCCGGGGCGGGCGGATCGTGTGGGGCAGCGCGCCCGGTGCGTTCACGCCGACCGAGCAGGCCGACGAGGTGAAGATCGCCCGTCTTCGGCACTTCGCGGTGCACGAGGGCGGGATCGATGCGCGTCGCGATCGGCTCGAGATCTTCGGGCCCCAGGTCGTGCTCGATCGCTCGGCGTTTGCTGGTGCCCGATGAGGCGGGGCAATGTCGGCGTGGCAGCTTCCGGCTGATATGGTCGTGGCATGACCAGCGAGGGCGAACGCGACATCTTCGGCAAGGTCTCGCCGACGGGCACGTGGGAGCACCGCCGGGGCGAGCCTCGGACCTTTGCGTTCCTGTGGGTCGGGTTCCTGGTCGCGGCGACGATGTTCACGCTGATCGGTTCGGGTGCGGCGGGGGTGTTCACGGCCGAGTCCTTCCGGCCGAACGCGCGGCTGCTGCTGACCGGCGTGGCTCTGGGCGGGTGCTTGCTCTGGCCGATGTTTCGGCTGTGCCAGCGGCTTCCGGCGTGCGGGGGTGTCTCGGCGTGCGGGCGTGATCTGTTGATCGTGGTGATCGGGTCGCAGGCGGTGGTCTGGCCTCAGCGGATCCAGCCGGCGCAGTGGCCGATGGAGTCGATGCTCGCGTTGGCGGCGTTCATTCCCGCGTGGTTTCTTGTCGTCGGCGGCGTGCTCGCGTGGGCCCTGGGGCCGGGCGTGCGCGGCGGTTCGGTGCGCGACGCGGTGCCCAGGTCGATGGAGATGTCCGGCGTCGTGCGCGCGATCTACATGCTTTGCTTCGTCGTGCTGACGCTCGGCGCCGCGGCGGTCGTTGCGCTGTTCGGGGCGGGG
>CAYQAD010000048.1:9412-12190 GCA_964415125.1 uncultured Phycisphaeraceae bacterium
GGCCGACCTGGCTGGCGTCGCCTGTCACGGGCGTGTATGAGCTGACGCGCGAGCGGGTCTGGCTCGGGCAGCTTGTCACCATCGAATCGGACCACTGGGTCGGCATCGGACTGGTCGCGGGGGTCGGCGTGCTCGCGTGGATTCCGGCGCTGGCGCGGCAGCGGCGCGACGGCGCGGCTGTTGCAGGCGCCGCGTCCGATGTTGGGGGCTGACCGGTAGTGTTTCGGCGCGGCGCGGGCGAGTATTGGTCGGGTCGTGTGGCCCGGATCGCGGCGATCGAATACCATCTCACGCACAATCAACTCGCCCCGATGCGGTCCCGCTGAGCGTTGCTTTGCGGGGCTTGCTTGCTACTCAGGGCGACCCAACCGGTTCGACCGAAGTGGTCGAGGCCGACGACCACAGCTCATGCACAGACACGGTGCGCTGCTGATTCGAGGAGCGTTTGCGATGGACATCATCACCAGCGAGGAACAGGCCAAGCTCAAGGAGCGGCTCAACGGGCTGATCGCCGATCGGGCGAAGATCGCGGCGCGCATCGAGGAGGCCCGCGAGCTCGGCGACCTCAAGGAGAACGCCGAGTACCACGCGGCCCGCGAGCAGCAGGGGCTCGATGAGGCGGAGATCCGCCGGCTCGAGGAGCGGCTGGCGTCGGCGCAGGTCGTCGACAGCGAGAACCAGGCCGAGGGCGTGGTGTTCGTCGGCTCGCTGGTCACGATGCTCGAGGTCGAGACCGACGACGAGGACGTCTTCAAGCTCGTCGGCGAGGCGACCAACGACCCGATGCTCGACTACGTCGAGGTGACGCTCTCGAGCCCGATGGGGCAGGCGATGCTCAAGAGCCGACTCGGCGAGACCATCCGCGTGACCACGCCTCGGGGTGAGGCGAAGTTCGAGATCCTGAAGGTCGAGTAGCTCGAACAGGTCGCGTTCAAGCAGAGCGGCCCGCGGGTTTGCGGCTGTGCTGGCGAAGCCGCGATGCCTTAGTGATTGAGTTCGATGGTGAGTGTGTCGCCGTCGCGACCGGTTGCCTCGGCGTGCATGCCGTCGTGCGTGCGCACGTGGACGTGCATGGCGGGCGTGTTGTCGGTGATGCCGGCGGGCAGGGTGCCGTCGACGCGTGCGCGTTCGAGCGTGACGGTGTTGCCGGTTCGGGTGGCGGTGTAGGTGACGAGGGCGGCCTGGTTGTCGCGGTAGCCGAAGCCCTCGCCCGCGTCTCGATAGAGCGTGCCTTGGGCGGCGTTGTGTTCGTCGAGCGTGACGAGGAGTGTCAGTGGGTCGAGCGGCTTCTCGCCGGTGTGCTGCATGAGCGGGCCGAGCGGGACGATCGAGCCGGGGCGGAGGTGCAGCGCGGGGAGGTCCGGGTCGCGCTCGCTCGCGCCGGTCGGCTCGAACTCGGGCCAGAAGCCCGCGGGCGTGAAGGTGCTGATGTCGGGAGCCTCGTCGAGCGCGCAGCGCACGAGCACGTCGCTGCCGAGCAGGAAGGCGTCGTCGATCGTGCGCAGGGACGGGTTGGCCGGGTCGAGGAAAAGGACCGGCCTGACGATGGGCGAGCCGGTGGTCGAGGCCTCGCGGGCGAGGGTGTAGAGGTAGGGCATGAGGCGGTAGCGGCGCTCGAGGGCGAGGCGGCTGACGTGCTCGGTGCGCTCGCCGAAGGACCACGGCTCGTGGTCGCCGGACTCTTTGATGGTGTGCCCGCGTGCGAAGGGGAGGAGGCAGCCGATGCCCATCCAGCGGGCGAAGAGCTCGGGGGTTGCCTCGTCGCCGAAGCCGCCGATGTCGGGGCCGACGAGGGGCTGGCCGGATAGCCCGAGGTTGAGCGCCATGCTGACGGACCAGCGGAGGTGGTTCCAGTCGCTGAGGTTGTCGCCGGTCCACGTGGCGGCGTATCGCTGGGAGCCGAGGAAGCCTGCGCGGGTGAGGACGAAGGGTCGTTTGTCGGGATTGATGCGTTGGATGGCGTCGCGTGTGCCGCGGACCATCTGGACGCCGTAGATGTTGTGGTAGCGGGCGTGGTCGCCCGGGCCGCCGAGTTCGGCGTCGGCGTCGTGGCGGTTGTCCTTGGGCATGGTGCGTGCGGCGGGGACGACGGCGCTGTCGTTCTGCTCGTTGAAGACGGCGGGCTCGTTCATGTCGTTCCAGACGCCGTCGATGCCGGTGTTGATGTAGTCGTCGTAGAGCGAGCCCCACCATTCGCGGACGCTTGCGCGGGTGAAGTCGGGGAAGACGCAGTCGCCGGGCCAGACGGGGCCGACGTAGGCGTCGCCCTTGGCGGTGCGCACGAAGTGGTTGCCCTCGATCATCTGGTCGTGGGCGTGGTAGCCCGGGTCTTTCTTGATGCCCGGGTCGATCATCCAGATCGCCTTGAAGCCGCGATCGTGGAGGTAGGTGTTGAGCTCGTCGGGCTTGGCGAACTTTTTGGGGTCGAAGGTGAAGCAGCGGTACCCGTGCATGTAGTCGATGTCCATCCAGATGACATCGCAGGGGAGGTTGCGGGAGCGGAAGCCGTCGGCGATTTCTTGCACGCGGGTGTCGGGCTCGTAAGAGTATCTGCACTGGTGGTAGCCCAGCGCCCAGAGCGGTGGGAGGGGCATGAAGCCGGTGAGCTCGGCGAGGGTGCGGACGACGTCCTGCGGGGAGGGGCGCTCGATCACGACGATCGGCGCTGGCAGGGGTGAGTGGGTTCGGAAGCGGATGCCGGCGGAGAGGTCGATCTCGGTCTGGTAGGTGGTGCAGCAGATGACGCCGAAGGCGGTGCCGTCGCGGCGGACGCCCAGG
>CAYQAD010000049.1:0-12110 GCA_964415125.1 uncultured Phycisphaeraceae bacterium
GCGCGATCGTCGCCACGCTCATCCTCTGGCTCGCCTGACCACCCGCTTCGCATGACCAAACCGCCGCACCCAACCCACGCACGATCGCACACGCGCCGCGGCAGCGTCCTCGTCGAGTTCGCACTCATCGCGCTGCTGGGCTACGTGCTCCTCGCCGCGGTGCTCTCGTTCGGCCGCCTCTACTTCGCAGCCCAGACCGCCCAGCAGGCCGTCGACCTCGCCGCCCGCGAGCTCGCCCGCACGCCGCTGCCCGCCTCGCTCACCTTCGAGCAGGTCCGCGACGACCCAACCCTCGACTTCCGCGACCGCATCTACTCCGAGGACTTCCTCGTCATTGACGTCTCCGGCTGGACCGGCGGCGTCTCCAACGAGTCACTCATGCAGTTCCTCGACAAGCTCAACATCCCCATCGTCAACAAGGCACTCGTGCCCCTCATGTTCATCGAGCCCATCGGCGGCGTCGACCACCTCCGATACCCCGGCGCACTCGTCACAAGCCCCACCGCACCCTCGGGCCTCACCGTCGAGATCCCCTACGTCTCAACCGTCGGCACGCCCGGCGCACCAACCGCCGAGTCCATCCAGTGGGTCCGCGTCATCGAGGAAGTCGGCCAAGACCCCTTCCCCGTCACGACCGAGGGCCTCGTCGCCCTCCGCATCAACTACCCCTTCCAGTCCGCCACGCTCACGGGCTTCCGCAGGCCGGCCGCCGATCCCACGCGCCCAAACGCCAGCGGCATCGAGGCCGACGACGCGGGCGTCACCGGCCCGGGCCCCTCCACCGGCGGCACCCTCGTCGACCCGAACCCCGGCGCCGCCAGCCCCTACGCCGGCCCCTTCGGCCTGGGCAAGCAGCTCGCCTACGGCCGAGAGATACGCCCCTTCCGAAGGCTCATCTCCGCACAAGCCTTCTACCGAAGAGAAGTCCTCCGCTAACACAACCACCAAAGGACGCGCCCATCAACGCCCACCCCATCCATCAAGCCGTCGCCGCGACACGCCCGGGCCGAGTCCTCGTCCCCATCATCGCGCTCATCGCCGTCGCCGCCGCCGCAACGCTCATCACACTCGTGATCCTGGGCGTCGCGCGCAACGGCCTGCCCACGGCCGCCACCCAGTCCATCCGCCCCACCAACACCACCAGCCAACCGCAAGCCGCCCCCACACTCGCCGCGGGCCAGGTCCTCGCCCCCGTCCCCGTCGAAGCCATCCCCGCCTTCACCGCCCTCCGCGACGAGCACTTCGTCCGCATCAACCCCGACAGCTCGCTCGCCCTCAGCCAGCGCGCCATCACCGCCAGCGCCAAGCCCGACGTCATCACCGACCCGCGCCTGCTCATCGGCCGCGTCCTGAAGTTCGACAAGTCCGCCGGCTACCCCATCGGCGAGAGCGACCTGCTCCCCCCCGGCACCCGCCCCGGCATCGTCGCGGGCGTGCCCATGGGCAAGCGCGCCATGATCGTCGACGCCGACCGCATCGCCGGCGCCCGCGCGCTCAACCGAGGCGACCGCTTCGACCTCATCGCCGCCCTCACCCCCGAGACCAAGCGCCGCGTGCTCGGCACGCCCCGCCGATCGCAAGCCCCCGCGCCCACCCAAGGCATCACCGAGCTGCCCGGTGCCGACGGCTCCGCGCTCGACCAGCCCGAGCCCGACGAGCCCGCCACCGAGCTGCTCCTCATCGCCGACAACGGCGCGGTCATCAAAGCCGTCACCACCCGCGACGTCCCACGCGGCAACCGCACCGCCACGGGCGTGCCCGCGCAGACCGAGCTCAGGCAAGAGTTCACCATCGCCGTCTCCCCCGACGAGGTCGTCCGCCTCACGCGCGCCCTCGCCGAGGGCGCCGAGATCATCCTCGTCGCCCGCACCGGGCTGCCCGGCGAAACACCCGACCTCGCCGGCTCGATCGTCATCCCCGACGCCGACGCCGAGCGCGACACCATCCCGCCACCATCGCCGCGCACCGTCGAGACCCTCCGCGGCACTGACCGCGAGATCGTCGTCATCCCACCAACAACCAAAGCCGACTGACCGTGCACCGCGCCACAACAACCCGGCGCTACGCCCACGCACGCACCGGCAGCGCCCTGGTCCCCTTCGCCATCTTCGTCGTCGCGATCCTCGGCCTCGCCGCCCTCGCGATCGACCTGGGCCAGGTCAACCTCACCCGCCGCCAGATGCAGGCCGCCGCCGACGCCGCCGCGCTCGAAGGCGTCCGCTGGCGCGACGCGGTCCCCGACCTCGAACGCCGCGTGCTCGCAAGCCAAGCCGTCGCACGCCTCTTCGACGCCGACGGCGACCTCACCACCGAAGACGACCTCTTCGGCGCAGGCCCCCAGCTCAGCATCGAGGGAAAGACCACCCTCGACGCCGTCGGCCAGCTCACCATCGGCGACGCCACCACCGGCTCCACCCGCCCGCTCTACCGCCGCCGCACGCTCGTCGACAACGCCCGCCCGGGCTGGCTCGAGCTCAACCTCCCAAACCGACGCATCGGCGACCTCGTCGCCGGTGTCTACCGCGACGACCGCCCGCACACCGACGGCATCACCATCGCCGGCCAGTGGCGACCCTACCTCAGGCCCGACTTCCGACCCATCGCCACCCAGCGCGACTTCCTCGCACGCCTCCGCCGCACCAGCGACCCCTTCAACCGCGACCGCATCGAGGACGTCTCCTCCGCCGGCCCACCCCTGCCATGGCTCTTCGCACGCGGTTCGACCCTCCGCGGCACCACCGGCCAGCGCCTCGCCGCGGGCATCGACGTCCGCGCCACATCCATCGCGCGCCGAGACATCGCACGCACCGTCGGCCCACAAATCCTCAACACCGCCATCGCACTCCCCGACGCAAGCACCCTCCCAAGCCTCATCGGCTTCGCCCCCTTCGCCCTCGACGACGACGCGCTCGCCCCCCTCCCCGTCGGCAGCGAGTTCCGCATCCGCGTGACGCCCACCGGCACCATCGCAAGCCCGGGCATCGGCCCCATCGGCTACGCCATCCGCTCCACGCAGCTCCTCGCGCCGATGTCCGACACGGACACCGTCATGCGAGCCATGCCCCTCGACCCCGCATCGCTCGGCCCACTGCCCGTCCGCGTCCGCGTGGGCGGCGAGGCGATGCGCATCGTCGCGCAAAGCCCCACCGGCGACTACACCGTCGAGCGCGCCATCGACGGCACCACCGCCGCGCCGCACCCGGCCCAGCGCCGCGTCACCATCGCCGAGCCCATCTCCATCGGTATGGCCGGCGAGTCGCTCCGCTCGGTCTTCCAGAGCGCCGAGCCCGACCTCATCCTCATCAACCCCGAGACCGACCACACCCCGCCGGGTCTGTCCATCCCAAACCTCCGCGCCCACTTCCTCGTCCCGCTGCTCGACGAGGTCCCCTCGCTGCCCGGCGTCCAAGTCGTGGTCGGCTTCGCCGCCGTCGACATGCGCCGCGACCAAAACCGCCCCAACAACTTCCGCGTCACCAAGCTCGACCCCGCGATGCCCCCGCTCAACGCCTCCGCCTCCGTCACCACCGACTGGATCGGCACCATCGAACAGATCACCGGCACGCTCACCGAGGCCCAGCGCCGCGCGATCGCCAGCGAGGCCAACCAGCGACCCAGCGACCCCGCCTTCATCGCACCCGCCGCCGCACCCGCTCTGGTACGCTCGTACTAACACGCTTTTCGGTGCCAGCGCCCCGGCACCCCACTGCCGGCATGGAGGCCGTGTGACCGCAACGCCCCGCATCCTCATCGTCGGCCCCGACCGCACACTTCCCCAGGAAGTCGAAGCCGCGCTCACCTCCATCGACGAGGTCCGCGCCGTCACCCACTACGTCTCCGACATCCGCCAGGGCATCGAGAGCGCCCGCAGCCGACGCCCCGACATCGCCCTCATCGAGATGTCCGGCGACGACGCCCACCTCCGCCTCTTCGTCGAAGAGGTCCGCACCACCTGCCCCGAGACCGCCATCGCCGCGGTCTTCCACCCCTCGACCTTCAGCGAGTCAGCCTCCGAGTCCGACGTGGTCATCCACGCGCTGCGCCTGGGCGTGCAGGACTTCCTCCGCCGCCCCGTCTCCTCCACCGACCTCCGCCAGTTCCTGCATCGCCGCATGCAGCGCAGCAAACCAACCCAGGCCGCCGCGGGCACCGTCGCCACCGTCTTCGCCAACAAGGGCGGCGTCGGCAAGACCACCGTCTCGACCAACCTCGCCGTCGCACTCGCACGCGAGAACCCGGGCCGCGTCCTGCTCATCGACGGCTCCCTCCAACTCGGCGTGTGCGCCTCCCTCCTCGACCTCGAGCCCGAGCGCACGCTCACCGACGCCGCCCGCGAGCGTGACCGCCTCGACGAAACGCTCATCCGCGAGCTCGCGATCGGCCACGAGTCGGGCCTGCACCTCCTCGCCGCCCCGCGCGACGCGGTCGAGGCAACCCGCATCGACGACGAGGTCATCAGCCGCGTCATCACCCTCTCCCGCCGCGCCTTCGACACCGTCATCGTCGACACCTTCCCCATGCTCGACGCGGTCATGATGGCCGTCCTCGACCTCACCGACCTCGCCTATCTCGCCACCGAGGCCGTTGTTCCCACCCTCCGCGGCTCGGCCCAGCTCATGAACACGCTCGACCAGCTCGGCATCCCCCGCGAGCGCCGCCGCGTCGTGCTCAACCGCTACGCCACCTTCGACGGCAACCAGAAGCCCGACGAGGTCGCCAAACGACTCGGCCAGCCCGTCGACCACATCCTCCCCTACGACCGCAAGCTCCTCATCGCCGCCAACTCCGGCGAGCCCTTCGTCCTCAAGTACCCGCGCAAGCCCTTCACCCGCGCCATCGGCAAGATCGCCGCCGAGGTCAACGCCATCGGCGCAGCCCGCCCCGTCGCCGAGCCCGCGTAGGACGCAACCAACCCTCCGGAGCCCTCCGACGTGCCCGACCAACCCGAGCGAGACGACACCCCACGCGATCCCCTCCCCCGCGAGCTCCTCTCGCGCACGCACCTCGCCCTCCCCAAGGGCCGCGCCCGCGACCAAAGCCGCAACGGGCCACGCTCCGCTTTCGAGAAGCGGTACCTCGAGGGCGAGCCCGAGCCCTCCCGCGACATCGTCGGCTACGCCTCGATCAAGAGCCGACTCCACGCCCGCCTGCTCGACGAGCTCGATGAGCAGGACATGCTCGACACCGACGAAGAACGCCTCGCCGCACACGTCCGCGACTTCACCGCCCGCGTGCTCGCCACCGAAGACCTCACCCTCAACGACGACGAACGCCGAAACCTCTCCGACGATCTCATGCAAGAGACCGTCGGCCTGGGCCCCCTCGCGCCGCTCATGGCAGACCCCGCGGTCACCGACATCCTCGTCAACGGCTACAACCGCGTCTACGTCGAACGCTTCGGCCGACTCGAGCACACCGCCATCTCCTTCCGCGACAACGAGCACCTCATCCGCATCATCCAGCGCATCGCCGCCTCCATCGGCCGCCGCATCGACGAAGCGTCCCCCATGGTCGATGCCCGCCTCCGCGACGGCTCGCGTGTCAACGCCACACTCCCCCCCATCTCCATCGACGGCGCCACCCTCTCCATCCGCCGCTTCGGCACACGCCGACTCACCCGTGACGACCTCCGCCGCCTCCGCATGCTCTCCGACCCCATGCTCACCTTCCTCGACCTCGCCGTCCGAGGAAAACTCAACGTCCTGATCTCCGGCGGCACCGGCGCGGGCAAGTCCACACTCCTCGGCGCACTCTGCGAGTCCATCGGCCAGCGCGAACGCATCATCACCATCGAGGACGCCGCCGAGCTCGTCCTCACACAGCAGCACGTCGTGAGACTCGAAACCCGCCCGCCCAACATCGAGGGCACCGGTCGCGTCGGCACCCGCGAGCTCGTCATGAACTCGCTCCGCATGCGCCCCGACCGCATCATCGTCGGCGAGGTCCGAGGGCCCGAAGCCTTCGACATGCTCCAGTCCATGAACACCGGCCACGACGGCGGCCTCACCACCATCCACGCCAACTCACCCCGCGACGCACTCAGCCGACTCGAAACGATGGTCCTCACCGCCGGCACCGAGCTCCCAAGCCGAGCCATCCGCGAGCAGATGACCTCCGCCCTCCAGCTCATCGTCCACGTCCGACGATTCGAGGACGGCGTCCGACGCATCGGCGCCATCTCCGAGATCACCGGCATGGAGGGCGACACGCCCCAGCTCCAGGAAATCTTCGGCTACAAGTACCGAGGCACGCCCGGCGGCCCACGGACCATCACCGGCTCATTCGCCACCGCGGGCATCGTCCCACGCTGCGTCGAAACCCTCCGCGAACGCGGCATCGACGTCCCCATCGAGCTCTTCCACAACACCGACTAGCACCCGCGCCACCAACCGACCTTCCAACCGACCCGCCCAACATGACCCCCGCGATCGCCATCCTCACCATCGTGCTGCTCGCCGCACTGGCAGCACTGGGGTTGGTCTCCCTCCGCACCAACACCGTCGCCTCCCGCGCCAAGCGCCGCCTCGAAGCACCGCTCGACAACGCCCCCGACGCGCCCCCACCGGCCCCCCAAGCAGACCCACCGCCGCGGGCCCGAAGCACCGTCCTCCGCCGCGCCCGCATCGTCCCCTGGCTCGTCGGCATCGTGCTGGGCGTCGCCGTCGCGCTGCTCAGCGGCCTGCCCTGGATCTTCGGGCTCCTCCTCGCCGCCGCCGTCATCCTCCTTGGCGGCCAGGTCGAAGCAACACTCGCCGACCGCCGCCGACTCCGCATCGAAAACCAACTCGCCGACACCATCGACATCATGGTCTCCGCGCTCACCGCAGGCGCCACGCTCCTCCGCGCACTCGAGCACGCCGCCTCCGAGATCCCACGCCCATTCCGCACCCACCTCGAAGAGCTCCTCACCCGCATCCGCTACGGCGAGCCGCCCGCCGACGCCTTCCGCGACCTCGCCGACTCAATCCCCCTCGACAACGTCCGACTCTTCGCCACGAGCCTCGCCGTCCACTGGGAAACCGGCGGCACGCTCGGCCCCACACTCGCCCTCGTCGGCCGAGCCGTCCGAGACCGCATCGAGATCGCCCGCCGAGCCCGCGCCCTTACCTCCCAAGCGCGCCTCTCGGTCCTCTTCGTCCTCCTCGCCACCTACTTCATCCTCCTGGTCAACTACGCCAACGACCCCGCCGGCACGCTCCTCTTCCTGAACGACCCCATCGCCCAAACACTCATCGCCTTCACCGTCCTCCTCCAAGCCATCGGCGTCGCATGGATCAGCGCCATCAGCAGGCCCAACCTCTAGCAACACCAGCCGCACCCGACACATGACACCCACCGTCGCATTCCTACTGCTGCTCGTCTGGATCGTCGTCATCGGCGCCGCGTGGCTGCTCATCCGCCCGAGCGTCGTCCGCCGCCGCGCCGGGCGCCGGCTCTTCGCGCCAGATCGGCCCGCCCTCCCCAAAATCAGAAGCGACGAACCCGAGGGCCTCGCCCGCTGGCTCTACCTCGCCGGCTACCGCGCCGACAACGCGCCCCTCTACTTCATCCTCGCCACCATCGCGATGCTCGCCGTCGGCCTTGCCCTCTCCGCCGCGCTCGTCTTCTCCGGCGCCGTCCCCTTCGGCGCCGTCGGCGTCGGGCAGTTCCGCGGCGCAAGCTTCGACGCCGTGGGCCTGCTCCTCGCGCTCATCCCCGTGCTCGTCCCGCTCGTCTTCGTGCTCATGCCAACAGTCATCGTCCGCAGCGCCCGCCGCCGCCGCGTCGCGCAGATCGAGCGCGACCTGCCCATCGTCCTCGAGCTCATGTCCACCCTCGCCGAGGCAGGCCTGAGCTTCGACGCCGCCCTCGACCGCGTCCTCCGCGCCTCCTCCATCGAGCGCCCGCTCACCCAAGAGCTCCGCATGTTCCAGCACGAGGTCTTCACGGGCCGATCTCGCACGCAGGCCCTCCGCCGACTCGCCCGCCGCGTCGAGGTCTCCTCGCTCGGCATGTTCGTCTCCGCCGTCGTCCAGGCCGAGCAGATCGGCGCGGGCATCTCCAGCACCCTCCGCCAGCAGGCCGGCGACCTCCGCAACCGCCGCCGCGAGCAGGCACTCCAGTTCTCCATGACCCTCCCCGTCAAAGCCCTCTTCCCCATGGTCGTCTGCTTCCTCCCCGGCATCTTCCTCTTCGCACTCGGACCCTCCATCTTCCGCCTCGCCTCCTCCGGCATGGGCTTCTTCGGCCTGGGCGCGCCCCGCTAGACCCCACCAACCCATGAAGCACACCCCCGGCTGCATCGTCAACGCATCCACCCGCGACCCCATCGCCACGCGCCTCCTCCTCGCCGACACCTTCGCCACGCGCCTGCAAGGCCTCCAGTTCCGCCCCCCACTCACCACCGCCGAGGCGCTGCTGCTCGTCCCGGGCTCGTCCATCCACTCCCTCTTCGTCCGCGCCCCCTTCGACGCCGTCTTCCTCGACCGCAACGCCCGCGTGCTGCGCATCACCCCCGCCATCGCCCCGTGGCGCCTCCGCATCCCCGCGCCACGCCACACCCACGCCGTGCTCGAAACCGCCCCCCACGCCTCGGCCACCCTCGCCCCGGGCGATCGTCTCGCGCTTGTCGGTTGCGCAGCCAAACCGCGAAAATCGCTATCCTTCCTCTTGCCCGAATCGGGCAACACCAAGCCCGACGCCCGCGCCCCACACGGCGCGTGACCCGAACGCACGCACGACGCGAGACCGAGTGATCCGAGCACGACGCCACACATCCCGCGCCATTCGCCTCGCCACACAGCTTGTTGGCACGCTCGCGCTGAGCCTCGCACCCGCCGCCCACGCGCAGGACGACCCAGACCTCGCCGCCACCCTCGACCCCGCGCTCCGCGCCCTCGAGCTTTCCCCCACCACCGGCGACAGCCAATCCAAGCTCGACCGCTTCGTCGCCGGCACCGTCGACCCCGAGTTCAACCTCGACCTGGTCCTCGGCCGCCCGCGCATCCTCGTCTTCCGCGAAACGCCCAAGCGCGTCCAACTCCCCGACGAGA
Organism: uncultured Phycisphaeraceae bacterium; assembly: GCA_964415125.1. Lineage (GTDB taxonomy): Bacteria > Planctomycetota > Phycisphaerae > Phycisphaerales > UBA1924 > CAYQAD01. The sequence continues at coordinate 9,033 of CAYQAD010000049.1, forward strand.
CCGTCGCCCGATTCGAGCTCATCTCCGACACCGAGCTCTCAGTCACCGGCCTCGCCACCGGCACCACCCAGCTCAACCTCTGGTTCGACGACCCCACCGCCCCCTCGGGCCAGCAGGTCATCGCCTACCTCGTCCGCGTCATGCCCGACCCCGAGGCCCGCGCACGCCTCGACCGCGTCTTCCAGTCACTCCGCGATGAGATCGACGCGATCTTCCCCACCGCCGACATCACCCTCCGCCTCGTCGGCGAGTCCCTCATCATCGAGGGCCAGGCCCGCGACGCCCGCGAGGTCGACGAGATCATCCAGGTCATCGAGGCCAACGCGCCCAAGATCGAAGCGCAGGTCCCCTTCCAGCTCGACGCAAGCAATCCCACAACCGCCTCCGCCGAGACCTTCAGCCTCACCGGCGAGCGCCGCACCGGCACCGCCACACGCCTCCGCATCATCAACCGCATCGTCGTGCCCGGCCCGCAACAAGTCGCCCTCCGCGTCACCGTCGCAGAGGTCAACCGCGCCGCGGCGCGCTCCGTCGGCATGAACTTCACCTACGACGACGAGGGCGGCGACATCTCCTTCGGCCAGCTCACCGGAGGCCTCCTCGCACCCGGCGGCGAGTCATTCGTCAACCTCCCCATCAGCCTCGACAACGGTCAGATCCGCATCGCCCTCAACGCGCTCCGAGGCCTCTCCTTCGCCAAAAGCCTCGCCGAGCCCACCCTCGTCGCGATGAACGGCCAGACCGCATCCTTCCTCGCCGGCGGCGAGTTCCCCGTCCCCGTCGTCACCGGAGCCACATCCGACGGCCTTCAGGGCGTCGACTTCATCCCCTTCGGCGTCGAGCTCGCCTTCACCCCCTACATCGAAGACCGCGACCGCATCCGCCTCGTCGTCTCCGCCGAGGTCTCCACACGCAACACCTCCACCGGCACCACCATCGCCGGCGCAAGCGTCTCCGGACGCGACACACGCACATTCGAAACCGTCGTCGAACTCCGCGAGGGACAGACCCTCGCCGTCGCAGGACTCATCCAGCAATCGCTCGGCGGCGCCTCCGACCGAGTCCCCGCACTCGGCGACCTCCCCTTTGTCGGCATGTTCTTCGGCAACAACCGCAACTCATCCAGCGAGCAGGAGCTCGTCATCCTCGTCTCCCCCCAGCTCGTCGAGCCCCTCGACCCCGCCGAGCTCCCCCAATACCTCCCGGGCGACGACATCTTCGAGCCCAGCGACATCGAGTTCTTCATCTTCTCCAAGCTCGAATCACGCGTCCGCCAGGACTTCCGGTCCTCCGTCGCCACCGACTACGAACGACAGGCATCCATGCGCTCGGCCAACCAACAGTTCATCCTCGGCCCCTTCGGCCACAGCGACGGCAGGTAAACGATGCGCCCCCACACACGCACATCCACACGCCATGCCGCAGCGATCACAACGGCCGTCGCCGCCGCGCTCGCACTCACCGCCTGCAAGCGAGGCTCCGAGGACATCCCCTTCGGCGCCATCCCCCAGCCCGTCGGCGCATTCCAGAACACCTGGCAGGACGCCCAAGCCTTCAAAGCCGAAGCCGCCGACTTCGTGATCTACACCTACGAGTGGAACGAGGGCACCGCCGCCCTCAACCCCGTCGGCCGACGACACCTCTCCGAGCTCCTCCCCCGCATGGGCACCGACCCATTCAACATCGTCATCCAGCCCGACCTCCGCGCGAATCACGACGACCCGGCCGACTCACTCGACATGCAGCGACGCCTCGCCATCATCGATCGCCTCCGCGACCACGAGGTCGCCACCCCCGAAGAGCGCGTCCTCATCGCCACCGTCGAAGGCGGGCTCTACGGCGACGAGTCCGTCCTCATCCGACAAACCTTCCCGTTCGGCGGCTCATCGCAGAACAACGCCAGCACCGCACGCTCATCGGCCGGCAACGTCAGCCGAGGATCGGTCAACAACCGATGACCCCACGCCTCCCCAAAGCCCTCACCCGCGCAGCCGCCAGGCTCTTGCCGGCGCTGCTTCTGGTCGGCTGCTCCGCCGCGCCCGAGCAGGCGTGGGAGTCGGACCCCACGCAGCTCCCGCCCATCCAGGCCGCCGCCGCCAACGTCGCCACCGCCGAAGACCTCGCCGCCGCGGGCTACGAGGCCGACGCCATCCGCCAGTACGAGCAGGCCCGCCAGCGCGATCCCTCCGCACGCGTCGCCCACCGTCTCGCCGTCCTCTACGACCGCCTCGGCCGCGACGACCGCGCCCTCGCCGAGTACCGCCGCGCCATGGCAGAAACCCCGAGCGACCCGGGCCTGCACAACGACCTGGGCTACTTCTTCCTAAGCCGCGACCGCGCCGCCGACTCCGAGCGCCACTTCCGCGCCGCCCTCGATATCGACCCGCTCTTCGACCGCGCCGTGGTCAACCTCGGGCTGGCGCTCGCCGCACAGGGCCGAATCGACGAAGCGATCGAAACAATGGACCGCGTGCTCCCCCCCGAGCAAAGCCGATCCAACGCCGCGATGGTCCTCGCCCGCGAGCAACGCTTCGACGAGGCCGAGGCCCTCGCCACCGAGGCCGTCCGCCTCCGCCCCGATCTCCCGCAGGCCCGAGCCCTGCTCGACTGGCTCGCCGGCGACCGCACGCCCGCCACCGGCGGCTGAGCGCCCGCTCCGTGTACCTGACCTGCAAGGCAGGTCAGTACCAATCACACGCGGTCACGCCCAACAACATCATCCAAAACGACAACCGGGCCCGCTCGAAAGCGGGCCCGGCATCAGTGGGCGCGGAGGGATTCGAACCCCCGAAGGCTGAGCCAGCAGATTTACAGTCTGCCCCGTTTGACCACTTCGGTACACGCCCAAACGGTGTCCCATCGGCCCTATCGAACCGCTGGGGAGGCGAGTGTAGGTCAGCAACACACTTCCTGACAACGACCCACAAGCACGCACAAACCAAAGCCGCCGCCCGGACTCGAACCGGGGACCTGCGGTTTACAAAACCGCTGCTCTACCAACTGAGCTAAGGCGGCACACCCCGCCGCCAGCACAACGCCAGCGCACAAGGCAGCGGGGCGAATCTAGCCCCCCCAGCC
>CAYQAD010000050.1:0-12110 GCA_964415125.1 uncultured Phycisphaeraceae bacterium
TGGAACTCTCGGCGGAGCTGGTTGGGCGCGCGGTCGCGCGGGTCCTCGGTGGTGGCGTCGGTGAGCATGCCCGGGTAGAGGCCCGTGGGGCGGACTTCGAGGTACCAGTCGGCCGCGCCGCCGCCGAGGCTTGCGCCCTCGAAGTAGACGGGCTCGTTTGGCGGCATGCGTTTCCACTGCCAGTCGGAGCCGTCGTCGATGGGCGTGCCTCGGATGTCGTAGAAGGTGAAGCGGTACTGGGCGCCGAGGTCCCCCACTTCGCTCACGGCGCGGGCGGGGACGCGGACGCGGGCGAGCTCGCCGGCGCGCCAGCGTGCGGCGGCGTTGAAGACGGTGATCTTGGGCTCGATCTGGTCGTGGATGGCGACGCGGGCCTTGGCGTCGGTGACGTCGGGGGGCTGATAGTCGTAGTCGGAGGGCTCGGCGTCGGTGGCGGCGGGCTGGGGGCCGTCGTCGGTGGCGCCGATGCCCAGGACCTTGCCGTTGGCGCAGCCGGGGAGGCTCGGGACGAGCGCTGCCGTGAGAAGCAGCGACGCGAGGAGTTGGGGTGCGTGACGCATGGTGGCAGGGTACCGGGGGCGGCGGCGGAGCGCCTCGCAACTCGGCAGGCCGGCCGGGCGTTGACGTTGGGTTTCTGGTGTCGGGTTCCTAGCATGGTTTCATGCAACGGCGGACGGTGCAACGCGATGCGATCCAGGCGGCGATTTCCGAGGCCGGCCGACCCCTTGCGCCCGCGGAGGTGCACGAGGCGGCGCTGGCGGTGGCGCCCACGCTTGGGCTCGCGACGGTGTACCGCGCGTTGCGGGCGCTCGAGGAGGCGGGGGAGATCGTGGCGGTGGAGGTGCCGGGCGAGCCGCCGAGGTATGAGCGGGCGGACCTCGGGCACCACCATCACTTTCAGTGCACGGCGTGCGGGAAGCTCTTCGATCTGGACGGGTGCCCGGGCAACATGACTTCGCTTGCGCCCAAGGGCTTCTCGGTCGAGCGGCATGAGATCATGCTGTTCGGGCGGTGCGCGGAGTGTGGGTCGTAGCGCGGCGGCGGATGCCGTGGCGCGCGTGCCAACCCTGTCTTGAAGTCAGTTTGCGAGCGGTTGACCATCCGCGTGCTCGCGCGCGCGGCGCGGTTGGTGGGCGCGCGGCCTCGCCCGCCCTACTCCTTCAGGCCCTGGGTGGCGATGCCTTCGACGAAGGTGCGCTGGGTGAGGATGAACAGGACGAGGACCGGGAGGACGACGAGCGTGCTCGCGGCCATGAGCAGGTTCCAGGGGACGTTGCCGGCCTGGGATTGGTACAGCTGGAGGCCGAGGGCGAGGGTGAATTGGTCCTGCTGCTGGAGGAAGATGAGCGGGCCCAGGAAGTCGTTCCAGACGAAGATGAAGTGGAAGAGGGCGACGACGGCGAGGGCGGGTCGGCTGAGCGGGAGGATGATGCGGAGGAAGATGCCCAGGTGCGAGCAGCCGTCGATGCGGGCGGCCTCGTCGAGCTCCTTGGGGATGGTCATGTAGAACTGGCGGAGCAGGAAGATGTTGAACGCGCCGCCGAACCACGCGGGGACCCAGAGGGGCCTGAAGGTACCGATCCAGCCGAGCTCTTTGAAGAGCAGGTAGAGGGGCCCCATGAGGACGGGGAAGGGGATCATCATGGTGGCGAGGACGAGGACGAAGAGTGGGCCTCGGAGTCGCCATTTGACGCGGGAGAAGCCGTAGGCGACGACGGCGGAGGAGATGACCATGCCGGTGACGGAGAGGAATGCGATGATGAGGGTGTTGCGGAGGTAGAGGGGGAAGTCGATGACGGGGTCGGTCCAGACGCCTCGGGTGATCTCGACTTTGGTGCCATCGGGGGTGGTGGCGGTGGTGCCAACGTAGTTGTCGGCGGCTTGTTGGGCGAGGGTGGCGACGATGTCGACGGGTGCCTGGCCGGACCGGAGCGCTTCGAGGCGGTTGACGGCGCGCTCGTGGCGCGGCGTGCCGGAGAGGCCTTCGGCTTCGAGGCGCTGGACGCGGGCACGGGCGTGGTCGACGGCCATCTCGACGGTGGCGCGCGGGACGAAGGTGGGCGGGTCGGCGAGGGTCTGCTCGACGGGCTTGAGGCTGGTCGAGATCATCCAGATGAGCGGGAGCGCGAAGACGAGGCTGATGGCGATCAGCGCGCCGTGGTGGGCGAGTCGGAAGGCCGGGCTGTTGCCGTCGCGGGGCATGGGCGGGTGACTCCGGGTGGGCTTAGACGCGGTAGTGGACGAAGCGTTTGCTGATGATGAAGGTGAGGGCGGTGAGGGCGAGGATGATGATGAGCTGGACCCATGCGAGGGCGGAGGCGTAGCCCATCTGGCCGAAGGGGAAGGCGTTGTCGTAGAGGTACATGGTGTAGAAGTAGGTGGACCGGTCGGGGCCGCCCTGGGTCATGATGTAGGGGACGGCGAAGACCTGCCAGGTCTCGATGATGGACATGATGACGTTGAAGAGGATGACCGGCGAGACCATGGGGACGGTGACGTTGAGGAACTTGCCGACGCGGCCCATGCCGTCGAGGTCGGCCGCTTCGTAGAGGCTTTGCGGGACGTCCTGCAAGGCGGCGAGGTAGATGACGACGGCGCGGCCGACGCCCCAGAAGGACATGACGATCAGCGCGGTCATGGCCCAACTCGCGTCGCCGAGCCAGTTGGGGCCTCGCAGCGGCGCCCAGCCAACGAACGCGCCGTTCTCGAAGGCGGGGAACTTGATCCAGTCGAACCACTCGATGATGGTGTTGATGAGGCCCAGTTCACCGTTGAAGAGCCACATCCAGATCATGGCGGCGGCGACGAGTGGGACGAGCGTGGGGAGGAAGACCGCGGCGCGGTAGAAGGTTTGGCCGCGCATGTTGGTGTTGAGCAGTGCGGCGATGATGAGTGCGAGGATGGTGCCGACGGGGATGGCGACGACGGCGTAGAGGACGGTGTTGCGCATGACCTTCCAGAAGGTCTCGTCGGAGAGCATGCGGGTGTAGTTGTCGAGCCCGACGAAGAGGGGGGGCTCGAGCATGGAGTAGTCGGTGAGGCTGTAGTAGAGCGAGAGGACGATGGGCAGGGCCATGAAGGCGAGGAAGCCGACGATCCAGGGGGAGGTGAACGCGAGGCCTGCGACCCATTCGGGCATGGTGCCCGCGCCGCCGCCGAGCAGGCGCTTGCCTGGCTTTGGCGTCTTGATGGGGCGGGCGGGCTTGGCGGGGAGGCGGGTCATTAGGCGCGCTCTCCGTACCGTCGCGCGGTGACATCGCGCATGCGATCGATCTGTGCCTGGGCTCGCCGCTGGATCTTTGTGAGTGCTTCGGTGGCAGTTTCGGTGCGCTCCCAGAGCGAGCCGATCTTGGCGTTGAACTCGGCCTCGTACTGCGGCCAGATGCGGGTTTGGGGCTTGGGGAAGGCGCGGTCGCTCACGGCGAGGGCGTTGTGCATCGCGATGTGCTTGTTCGGATGGTTGCGGACGAACTCGGGCGTGGCGCTGGTCAGGGTCGTGGGCTTGGCGTGGCGGGAGGCGAGCAGCTCGATCTGCTCGCGGCGCTGGGTGAACATGAGGAACTCGTAGGCCTCGCGCGGGTGCTTGGCGCCGTTGGGGATGCAGAGCACGTCGGCTTCCATGAGGCCGATGGGTCGATCGGGGTCGTAGAGCTCGTCGGCGACGGGGAAGGGGGCGGCGCCGTAGTCGAAGTCGGGGGCGAAGGTTTTGAAGACGTTGGCGATGAAGGAGCCCTGGAAGACCATGGCGACCTTGCCGGCGAGGATGGGCTGCTGGACGGAGTTGTACCCGCCGAAGCCGGACTGGAACGCGACGAGGCGGGCGGTGCCGAACTTCTCGGGGTAGGTCTGGAGCCACTCGTAGCCGCGGATGTTCTCGGGGGAGTTCGCGGTGGCGTTGCCGGTGGCGGGGTCGAGGAGCGTGCCGCCGAAGTAGTAGCCCCAGAGCCAGTTCCACCAGCCGGGCTCTCGGTGGATGAAGCCGGCGCGGTCGATGGTGCCGTCGGGCTTGTAGGTGGTGAGTTTTTCTGCGGCGGCGTCGAGCTCGGAGATGGTCTTGGGCGGGTTCTCGGGGTCGAGGCCGACGGATCGGAAGGCTGCTTTGTCGTAGTAGAGGCCCATGTTGGTGCAGGTGCTGGGGATGCCGCCGAGCTGGCCGGTCCACTCGCACATGTTCCAGACTTGCGGGGCGTAGCGCTCGCGGCGGAGGCGGTGGTCGGGGTCGCCGTAGCGCGAGCGGAAGGCGGTTGCGATCTCGGGGCCGAACTCTGCGTCGAGCTGTTTGAGGTCGAGGACGGCCTTGGACTCGACGAAGGCGGGGAGGGAGAAGTTCCAGAGGCCGACGAGGTCGGGCGGGTCGCCGCCGGCGATGGCGATGGTGGTCTTCTGGTCGATCGCGGACATGGAGAAGTAGCGGACCCAGATGCGGTCCTGGGAGCGGTTGAAGCGGTCGACGACGACGCGCATGGCGGCGGCCTCTTGGCCGGTCCACTTTTCCCAGTAGTCGACGACGGTTCGGCCGGGGGGGACGTCCTGGGCCTGGCGGGGGCCGAAGACGGCGAAGCCGAGGCCGGCGGCGGCCATGGTGCCGACGGCGGCGCGGCGTGAGAGATGTCCCTTGCCCTCGGTTGTCATGGTCTCGCCCCGGTCATTGCGGCATCGTACCGGGGCTGGCGGGGGGACGTGGGTGATCTTCCCCCCGCACCTTGCCACCGCACTGGTCCCGCGCTGGCCCGGCGGCTCGGCCGGCACGGCCTTGGCGACCCATGCTGCGTGGCGGGGCGTGGGTCTAGCGCTGGTGGTCGGCGGCGCGCTGGATCGCGTCGTCGACGAGGGGGGCGTGTGTCCACGTGAGCAGGTGGGCCCGGCCGGGCACGCGGACGACCCCAGCGATTTCGCTGGATGGCGCGGGGATGACCGGGTCGCGCTCGGCATGGACGTGCTCGATGGTGGTGCCGGCGGCGGTGATGGCACGCTCTTCGGCGGCCGAGAACTGCCAGCGGGCGGCGAGCTGGGCCTGGCGTTTGAAGAGTGGGACATCGAGCTCGGCGGCCATGGCGCGGAGTTCGCGGCGCTGGGGCTCGTCGAGGCCGCAGACGGCGGCGAAGCGATCGGCGACGAGGCGCTCGGCGGCCCAGGCGATCAGGCGGGCGGGGAGGGGGCGCGAGAGGGCGACCTGTCGGCGGAAGCGGGCGACGATCGCGTCGGATCGGCGCGGTGCGCTGACGAGTACGAGGCCTCGCGGCATGGGCAAGCCTCGGTCGGCGGCGCGGGCTGCGGCGGAAAGGGCGACCTGGCCGCCGAAGGAGAAGCCGACGATGATTGCGTCATGCCACAGGGATTGGGCCATGAGGTCGTCGCGGACGCGGTCGGCGTAGGTTGCGAGGCCCGAGGTAGCAAGGTCCGAGGTTGCACGGTCCGGGGTCGCGAGGTCGGGCCAGGCGGGCACGGTGGCACCGCGGTCGACGAGGGCGGCGAAGAGTCGGGCGTTGGCGCCGAGGCCCGGGAGGCAGACGATCGGCCGGCGGGTTGGGCTAGGCATCGGAGGGTGCCCCACTGCTGCCTTGGTGCGTGTCGTAGAGCGGGCGGGCGGGGCTGGCTTGCGCCACGGCGAAGGGGAGCCAGATGAGCTTGACGGGCTTGACCGAGAGGTCGCCCTTGCGCGGTCGGACGATGATCTCGGTGACTTCGCTCGCCTCGGCCAACGCGTCTTCGCGGGCGGCGGCGATCGCCTCGTCGCGTTCGGTGATGAGCGACTGACGCTGGGTGTTGAGGGCGGCGACGTTTTCTTTGGCGCGGCCGATGTCGCCTCGTTGCTGGAGGGCGGAGTTTGCTCGTCGCGCGGTGGTGGCGCCGCTGGTCTTTCGGCCGCCGAAGAGGCCGCCGAGGAGCGTGGTGGCGAGGGAGAGGGCGCCGTCGCGCTTTGCCTTGGAGTACTGGGCCTTCTCGACGTCGACGCGCTGCTCGGCCTTGCGGATGCGCTCGTCGAGCGTGGCGAGCTTTTTGTCGTAGCGGGCTTCGAGCTTCGCGACGTCTTCGTCGGCGGCGTCGGTGGCGATGTCCTTGAGGCGGGCGATGAACGCCTCGCGCGGCTCGCCGAGCGTTGAGTAGGCCTTGAGCGGCTTGCAGTGCCAGACGCCCAAGGCGTGCTGGCGGTACATCGCGCCCTTGAGCTCGCGTTGCCAGGCGGCTTCCTGCTTGGCATCGAGCGCCCATGCGGGGAGGCTTGCGAACGTGCCGCCGGGCTCGGGGTCGTCCTCGAACTGGAAGACGTCGTCGTCGGGGCCGCTGGGGAGACATGTGCCGGCGGACCAGGTCGCGTGCTCGCGCTGGCCGATGGGTGCAAGGGTGCGGATGTCGCGCCAGTCGTCGATCTTGGCGGCGACGCGGACATAGTGCAGCGAGGCCTCGCCGAGTACGGCGGGGCGGTACTCGAGAGATTCGCCCTCGGCGGGTGAGTCAATCATGGGCATGAAGCCCTGGGCCATGCCGGGGGGGACGGGTGGGCGCGAGGAGGAGGCGGTCGAGGGCGCGGTTGCGTGCGCCGGGGCCGACGGGGCGGCTGCGTTTGGCGCTGCGGTGTCGGCGGCGTTGTCTGTTGGCTCGGTGATGGGCTCGGTGATGGGCGGGGCCTTGCGGGGGGCCATGAGGGTGCGGATGTGGTCGCGGGTGAGCGGGCCTCGGAGATAGGACATGGCCCAGCGGGTGTGGAAGAGGGTGGGGCCGGCGTCGTGGACGTTGTTCATGAGGAAGACGCGGCTCTTGAGGCCGGCGAGGAGGCGCTCGACGTTTGCGCGATCGAAGGTTGAGCCGGCGGCGGAGCTTGCGCCCTCGAGCCCGTCGAGGACGCGGCGGAGGTCGCGCTCGGTTTGGAGGCGGCCGAGGAACCAGGTGCCGGCGTTGGAGAGGCCCTTGTAGTCGAGGTCGACGGGGTTTTGCGTGGCGAGCACGACGCCGAAGCCGTAGGCGCGGGCCTGCTTGAGCAGGGTGAGCATGGGCTTCTTGGAGGGCGGCTCGGCGACGGGTGGGAAGAAGCCGAAGACCTCGTCCATAAAGAGCAGGCCGCGGAGTGAGGTGGTGCCGGATTGGCTTCGCACCCACGAGACGACCTCGTTGAGGAGGACCGTCACGAAGAACATGCGTTCGGACTCGGACAGGTGCGCGATGGAGAGGATCGAGACGCGGGGCTTGCCCTCGGGCGTGCGCAGGAGCGCGTCGATGTCGAGCGGCTCGCCTTGGGTCCACGCGCTGAAGGTGGGCGAGGCGAGCAGCGTGTTGACGGCCATGGCGAGTTTGAAGCGGTCTTTGGACGGGATGACACTCTCGAGATCGAGCACGCCGACCTTGTCGAAGGGGGGCGTCTGGATCTCGGCGATGAGCGCGGCGAAATCGAGGTCGCGGCCCTCGCGCCAGGCGCCGTCGAGGATGACCGAGAGGAGCATGTGCTCGCGGCTGGTGAGGGGATCATCGTCGATGCCGAGCAGGCCGAGCAGGCCCGCGACGGTGGAGCTGACGCGCTCGCGCATGGTGTCGGCGTCGTCGATGACGGCCTGCGCGGGGGCGGCGAAGGAGCGCAGGACGCGGAGCGGGAGGCCCGAGCTGCTGCCGGGGGTGTAGATCGAGAGGTCGACGGTGTCGCGGAGTGCGGCGATGCGCTCGCCCGATTGGCCCCAGTCGGCGAGGCCGGTGCGCCAGAGGCTTGCGCGATCGGCGGCGAACTCGTCGGGCGTCTTGCCCTTGCGGGCGGCGGCTTGCTCATCGATCCAGGGGCGGAAGTCCTCGGTGCGGAGCTCGGGGAAGGTGAGCAGCATGTTGCCGATGTCGCCCTTGGGATCGATGACGAGGGCGGGGATGCCGTCGAGGGCGGCTTCTTCGAGGAGGGAGACGCACAGGCCCGTCTTGCCGCTGCCGGTCATGCCGACGCAGACGGCGTGGGTGGTCAGGTCCTTGGCGTCGTAGTCGAGGCGGTCGTCGCGGAGCTCGCCCGAGGCGGGGTCGAGGTGCTTGCCGAGGTAGAACGAGCCCCGCTTTTCATCGAGTTGTGCGGGCCTGTGGCCGGGATCGGGGTCGGTCATGGGGACATCATTGCGTCTTCGGCGGTTTGCCGCAGGCTTGGGGCGAGGGCCGTGAGCAGCTCGACGATGGAGACGCGAACGTCCGGCGACGTGCCGGCCTTGCCGCTTCCGATGGGTTGAGCATGGGGGCGCGCACGTCCGCGTCCGGTGCATGGCTGTGGTTGCATGATGATGTCAGAGCACGCGGCGGAAGCTGTGAGCCGAAGGACCCGACGGATGGCTGGGGTGGTTTCAGTCGTCGGACACCACGATGCGGCGTGGTGCGAGGCCCGGCGCGACCTGGACTTGCATGCTCGCGGAGCGGCCGTCGCGTGTTTGGACGCGCAGGGTGTAAGTGCCGTGGTGGGCGCGGAGCGTGGCGCGGCCGTCGGCGGCTGTGGTCGCGGGCTCGACGTGCTTCCATGTGTTGAGCACGAGCTCGCGCCAGACGTCGGCGTGGGGTCGTGGGGTCCAGTCTTCGCGGTACATGGCCGCGGCGGGGCGCCAGTGCGCTCCGGCCCAGAAGCCCCAGATGAGCACCCCATCGACGGCCTCGTGGCTGTAGGCGGCGATCAGCACGTCACGGAGGTAGTCAGCCTGGAGCACGTCGTCGTCGGTGTTGAGGTCGTACTCGGTGATCTTGATCGGCACGCCGAGCGTTGCGAAGCGATCGAAGATGTCGATCATCACGGCGGGCGGCGTGAGCAGGCCGCCGAAGTGCCCCTGCATGCCGATGCCCGCGACCGGTGCGTCGGCGTCGAGAAGGTCTTTGATGAGCTCGAAGTACGCGTCCTGGTGTGGCGTGCCGACGCGACCGGCGGTGAGGATGCCGTAGTCATTGATGAACATCGGTGTCGACGGCTCGGTCTCGCTCGCGAGGCGGAACCACTCGGCGATCTGGTCATCGCCGAGGATGTCCATGAGGTCGCGGTTGGCGTAGGCCTCGTTGACCGCGTCCCACTCGGTGACGCGGCCGCGGTATCGGGCGACGGTGGCGGTGATGCGTTGGCGTACGGCCGCGTCGAGCGCGGCGTGGTCGTGCTCGAGGGCGCGGATCGCCTCGGGGATATTCCGCCAGCCGGGCCAGATAAGTGTGTGCCCGCGGACGGTCATGGCGTTGCGCTTGGCCCAGTCGAGTGCGGCGTCGATGTGTTGCGGATCGCCGAGGCCGTGGTGGTTCCACTTCATCGCGTTCTCGAAGACGACTTCATTGAAGAGCTCGGCGGCGACGGCGCGATAGGGCGAGGAGGGGTCGGCGTTGCCGGAGGCGTGGCGGGCGGTGATCGCCGAGCCGAAGGCGAAGGCCGACCGTGTCTGCTCGGCCGTCACGGTTGCGGCGGGGATGGGCGTGCCGTGCTCGTCGACAACGACGACGGGGACGGCTGCGACCCGGATGCGCTCGATGCGCTCGAGGGCCTCGGCCCGCCACGGCGCGTCGGGGGCGCGGCCTCGGTAGGAGGTGAGCGTGCGTGGCAGGGTGCCGACGTCGGTGCCGGGGGGCATCCGAGCGAGCGAGACCTCCGCGAACTCGATGTCTTGCCAGATCGAGCCCAGATGCAGCGAGACCTGCCACTCGCCGGGCCCGAAGGAGGCGCTGGCGACGAAGGGGAGATCGAAGGTCGTCCACTCGCGTGGGATGAGGTAGCCGGCCGAGGCGAGCTTGTACCAGTTACCCTCGTACTGCTCGACGTTCAGCCCGATGGCGCCCTCGCCCGTGTCGGCCCGGAGCGTTCGGCAGCGCACACGCAGCAGCAGCACGTCGCCGACGTCGACGGGCGCCTCGATGCGCCACGCGACCTGCGACGACCATGGGTGCTCGCCGGGCTCGGCGATGCGCACCGAGAGCGTGCCTGGGGATTGCAGTCGCTCGACGCCCGCGAGGCGGACGTCGGCCAGCGGCCCGAGCATCGAGGCGGCCCCGGCGGGCATGGCGGGCTCGGCGGGCTCGGCGGGCTCGGCTCGCGCGAGGGGTGCCAGGCCGAGCAGGCAGAACAGAGCGACCATGAGCGATGCAACCACTGATCTTGAGGCTGGTCTCGGGACTGGTCTTGGGGCTGATCTTGGGGCTGATCTTGGCATCGGCACACCTCTGGTCTTGTGCGACGGCTTCGCTCGACGAACGTTCGATCATCGACGCGAGGTCGCTCGGCGCGAGCGTACCTTGTGCGGGGCTGCGTTGAGGGTGTGACGCGTGGTGCGTGCGCGGGTGTGAGGGGGCGAGGTTGGCGTTACCGAGCGAGGCCGCGCTGGCGTGCGGTGAGCACGTCGCCTGGACCCGAGACGGGCACGATGACGAAGGCGAGGCGGTGCGGCTGGTCTGGGCGGAGGGTGTACTGCGGCTTGGCGCGTGCGCCCCAGGAGTTGTCGCCGCCCACGCCGGTTTGCGCCGCGTCGATGAGCAGGTGGACCTGGCCGTCGGCGTCGAGCTCGTGGGTGTACTTGGCGTGCTCGAGCTGCTCGATGGTGTATGGCAGTGCGCTGAAGCTCAGGGCTTGCTCGGGCACGCTGGTGCGCTGGGCGTCGGCGAGAAACGCGAGGCCGGTGGCCGAGGCGTCGGCGAGGGTGAACCAGCGGGTGGCGGTGTGGTTGCCGGTTTCCTGGGGCTCGGAGTAGGCGAAGTACTGCTGGGCGATGGTGGACGACCATCGGCCGACGGGCAGGTTGTTGCGGTCCCAGTAGCTCTCCTCGGGTCCGGGGCCGAACCATGTGAGGTTGGTCATGCCGGCGTCGAGCGTGGTTCGGAGGCCGAAGCGTGGCATCTCGCCGGGCGCGCGTTCGGGGGCCGCGTCCATCGCCATCTCGACGCGGAGGGTGCCCATCGGCGACATGGTGTACTCGAGCGTCACCGGCGTGTTGATGCGGTGGAGCGTCGCGTCCACGCGGACGATGACCAGGCCGCCCGCGCTGCGCTCGATGCGCACGTCGCGGGGGGTGTAGCTCGCGGCGACATCGCGCCAGACGCCGAGGCGGGAGGGCATCTTGTTGCCTCGGTCGTTGTCGATCGGGGCGCGCCAGAAGTTCGGACGCAGCGGGCTGGTGAGATGCTCGCGGCTGGCTGTGGCGATCGAGGTGATGAGTCCCGAGGCGCGATCGACGCGGACGCGCAGGTCGCCCGCGGCGAGGTCGATCGAGCCGCCCGCGTCGGCCACCGACACCTCGCTGGCGGACGCAGCGGGCGGCTCCGGGGGCGACTCGGGGGGCGCGGACCGCAGGGGGAACTCGTCCCACGCGACGAGGTGACCGGCCTCGGCGTAGGGCGTGTGGGCGGCGTAGCGCCACTCGAAACGGACGCGGTACTCCAGGCCCGGCGTGCGTGGGCCGGCCCAGTCGAGCGGGGCCGACATGCGGCGCGTGGCGCCGGGCGCGATATCGGGCGCGGCGATCCGGCCGCGGGCGATCTCGGCGCCGTCCTCGGTGATGACGTACTCGCCGCGGAGCAGATCGGCGGGGTTGGTGAAGTCGTACCGATTGACGAGGGTGATCGCGCTCGCGGACTCGGCGTGCGCGACGACGTCGAGCGGCTGGTGGCTGTGGCGGATGGTCGCCATGGCGGGCTTGACGGTGCGGTCGGGATCGACGATGCCGTTCATGCAGAAGTTGTCGTCGTTGGAGACGCCCGCGGGCTCGAGCGCGCCGCCGTAGGCGAAGAAGGTGCCAGTGCGCTGCTCGACGGGGCCGATGGTCGATTCATCGATCAGGGCGCTGAGCACGGGCGCTGATTCTGCGCTACCCGTGCGGGCTTCTTCGGGCGAGAGGGCGCGGTTCCAGAGGCGGGCCTCGTGCACCGTGCCGAGGAAGCGGCGTCCGGGGATGGCGCTGTTGTAGCCGATCGAGACCGGATCGCCGGTGACATTGATGTCGACCGGGCCGACCTCGCGCTCGGCGACCATCTCGCCATCGATGTAGAGACGCATCGCGGTGGCTGTGAACACGCCCGTGTATCGCTTGGGGGCATTGCTCCATCGGCCGTCGCGTTTGGCGCTGACCACGTGCCAGCGACCCTGGCCGAAGATGAAGAACTCAACGGCGTCGCCCGCGTTGACCTTGATGCCCCACTGT
>CAYQAD010000051.1:0-3712 GCA_964415125.1 uncultured Phycisphaeraceae bacterium
CCAAATGACGACCAACATCACCGCGTTCGTCTACCCCGCCATCCGCACGGCGCTGGCCGAAGCGGGCGACGAGGTCGAGCGATTCCGCGTCGCGTTCGGCCAGCGCGCCGAACTGATTCACAAGCGGCTCGCCGATATCCCGGGCATCGACTGCCCGACGCCGACCGGCGCGTTCTACGTCTTCCCCGACGTGAGCGCCCACTTCGGCAAGACCAGCGCCAAGGGCACAAAGATCGATTCGGCCCTCGCCTTCTGCGAGGCTGCGCTGGCCGAGCAGCTCATCGCGCTGGTGCCGGGCGAGGACTTCGGCGGCTGCGGCGGCAACCACATCCGCATCTCCTTCGCCTGCAGCGAGGCCCAGATCAACGAGGGCATGGATCGCCTCGCCGCATTCGTCGCGGGCCTCTCCTAACAACTCGCACGCAAGCGGCACCTACTCGGCGTCGACCGCGAGGTCATCGGCGTCGGCGTGCGTGTCGAGATCAATGTCCGCAGCCGCGGCCTCTTCGGGGTCCGCGTCGCGCAGCGTCACCGCGATGCACCCCGAGCCCGCGTCCTGCGCCACGCGGATGCGCCGCTGACGCGTGAGCTCGAGCATCGCCAGAAACAGGCCCAGCATCTCGCCGCGTGTCCGCCCGCGGAAGACGTCCTCGAGCGGCAGCGTTGTGCGCGAGCCGTCATCGAGCACCTCCGTGTACCGCCCGAGCTGGTCGACAAGGTCCTCGGCGTGCAGCTCCAGCGGCGTGTCGTCATAGGTGACCATGTGGTCGCCGAGGCGCTCGAAGTTCACCGCCTCGTAGATCCGCTCGAACGCCTCAACGAGGTCCGCGATGCCCAGGTCCTCGAGGTCGATCTCGGGCTCGGCCTGCGCCTCGCCCGCGGGCGCATCGGCGATGCCCGCGCCGCCCGCGGGGTAGCGCGACAGCCACGTCTCGCGACGCGCCTCGAGCGCGTCGCCCGCGTCGCGGTACGTCTTGTATGCCAGCAGCTGGCGAACGAGCTCGGCCCGCGGATCGACCTCGTCGCCCGCGCCATCATCGGACCGCTCGCGCCGCTCGACCGGCTGGAGCATCCGCGACTTGATCTCCATCAACGTCGCAGACATCACGAGGAACTCGCCCGCCTGCTCGATGTCGATGCGGTCGATATCGCCCAGAAAGTCCAGGTACTGCCTGGCGATCGACGCGATCGGGATGTCGTGGATGTCCACCTCGGCCCGGCGGATCAGGAAGAGCAGCAGGTCCATCGGCCCCTCGAAGGAGTCGAGCCGGACGCGGTAGTCCTCGGCAATCGCCATTCCGGATCCCCCGGCCGCCGACACGCCCACGGGCGCCGCGCCGCTTTCTGCTGCTCGTCCAGACTCGTCCACAGTCGCTCCGATCGCCGGCTTTCGCGTGCGGCCGCGTGGGTGTCACGCCGACCATCCGCGCAGGGCTCCGCCCTCGCGGCGAGTGTACGCTTTGTCGAGATGACGCCCCAACCCACCGCCAGCACAGAACGGGCCCTGATCGAGCGTGTGCTGCGCGACGAGGCCGACGCCGTGCTGCGTGCGATCGACGCGCTCGGCCCCAGCGTGCACGAGGCGGTGGACCTCATCGCAGGCGCCGCCGACGCCGGCGGCACGGTGCTGGTCTCGGGGCTCGGAAAGTCCGGCCTGATCGGCGCCAAGATCTCCGCGACCCTCGCCTCGCTGGGCGTGCCCTCGCACCCGGTCCATCCCACCGAGGCGGCCCATGGCGACCTCGGCCGATTCCGCCCCGCCGACGTGGCGATCTGCATCTCAAACTCGGGCGAGACCGACGAGCTGGTCAACCTCGCCTCGATCCTCCGGCAGGACGACATCGCGGTCATCTCGATCACGGGCGAGCCCGCCGAGGGCCCGCCGTCGTCGCTTGCACGCCTCGCCCGAGTGCCGCTGCGGCTGGACATCGGCCCCGAGGCCGGCGGCATGGTCGCGCCGACCACATCGACAACCGTCGCGCTGGCGGTGGGCGACGCGCTCGCGATCGCCGCGGCCCACCGGCGCAACGACACCGACGCCGCCTTCGCGCGCCGGCACCCGGGCGGCGCACTCGGCAACCGCCTCCGCCCCGTCGCCGACCTGCTCCGTTTCCGCGTCGGCGAGAACATGACGCCGATCCGCGACGACTCCTCGGTCCACGACGCCCTTGCCCGCGCCGAGGTCAAGGGCAGGCGCCCGGGCGCGATCATCCTCGTCTCGCCCGACACCGGCAAACTCTCGGGCATCTTTACCGACGGCGACCTCCGCCGACTCGTGCTCCGCGGCAGCGAGCAGGAGATGCACGCGCCGATCGCGAGCGTCATGACCAAGGACCCGCGCGCCCTGCCCGCCACGGCGCTCGTCCGCGACGCGCTGCTCATGATCCGAGAGCACCGCCAGGACGAGATCCCGGTCGTCAACGACGACGGCAAGCCCGTCGGCCTGCTCGATGTCCAGGACCTCGTCGCCATGCGATTGGTGCGCGACCACCCATGAGCCCCCGCCCGCCCCAGCTGCGCCCACGCCTGCTCGTGCTCGACGTCGACGGCGTGCTCACCGACGGTTCGCTCACCTACGACAGCGAGGGCCGAGAGCTCAAGGCCTTCAGCGTGCGCGATGGCTTTGGGCTGCGGCTGTGGCGCGAGGCCGGCGGCGAGGTCGCGATCATCACGGGCCGCGGCGGCCCCGCGACGCGCACGCGCCTCGCCGAGCTGGGCATCACCCGCGTGATCGAGGGCGCGAAGGACAAGCGCCCCGCCCTCGAGCAAGTCCTCACGGAAACGGGGATCGCGGCCGAGGACACCGCCTACATCGGCGACGACTGGCCCGATCTGGCCCCGATGCGACGCGTGGGCTTCCCGATCGCCCCCGCCGACGCCGAGCCGCGTGTGCGTGACATCGCCTCGTTCGTGACCACCGCGCCGGGCGGGCGTGGCGCGGTGCGTGAGGCGGTGGAGCACCTGCTCACGCGGGCGGGCCTGATCGGCGCAGCCGCCACGCGGTACGATCCACCCGCATGACCGGGCCACGCCAAAGGCGATACATCGAGCGACGCGGCGCGGCCCACACCGCCGGGCTGATCGCCGCGGGCATTCTCGCGCTCTGCTCGGCCGCGACGATCGGCGTGCTGATCTACCGCGCGTCGAACGCCCCGAGCCAGGCGACCGCGCGCGTGACCGACGACACCCCGCCGCCCGACATCACCCAGCTCGCCCAGGAGGCGAACACCGCGTCGTTCAGCGAGGCGATCCGCTCGGCCGACGGCATCTACCTGCGCATCGAGGAAGACGCGCAGCTCTCGGCCGAGCTCTACTCCAATACACTCGACCCCATCGCGGCCAAGCGGTACGCCCTCGACAGGCCCCGCGCGTGGATCTACCTCGACAACGGACGGACCGTGTACGTCCGCGCCGACGACGGCCGGGTCTACATGCCCTCGCGCGAGGCGGGCCCCGAGTCGGGCATCTTCACGGGCGAAGTCGACGTGCGCGTCTACCGCACGCCCGACGCGGGCCGACCCGTCGACCTGATCGCCGACGTGCCCGAGGCACGGCTGCAGACCGCCGCCCTCGCCTTCGACTTCACGTTCGGCGAGCTGTCCACACCGGTCGAAGAGGGCCCGCTGCCCGTCACCGTGACGACCCGCGACGTGGTCTTCCAGGGCAACGGCCTGCGCCTGCTGCTCTCTGAGGTCGACCAGCGCATCGAGCT